>JAHIYV010000043.1 GCA_018814635.1 Patescibacteria group bacterium
AAAATGTAAAAATCAAAAATTAAAATGACCCAGCCCCTTCTCAGCTAATAT
Source organism: Patescibacteria group bacterium (assembly GCA_018814635.1). Taxonomy (GTDB): domain Bacteria; phylum Patescibacteriota; class Minisyncoccia; order Phycocordibacterales; family JAGLOS01; genus JAGLOS01. The sequence goes on from JAHIYV010000043.1 coordinate 52, forward strand.
TTTTTGAGAAGATGTTAACTGAGTATTACTTGGGTGTCCGACACCCAAGTGCTCAAGTAACACGAAGGAGCTGGGTAAAATGTTAAAAATTGAAAGAATAAGCGACTAAATTTACTGAAAATTACGAAAGCAAGTAAAATTAAATCAAAATAAAAAATTAAACAAGTTATTTTGTATTACTGTCTTAAATTAATTATATATGGGAAAAAAACGAATTGTTAAAAAATCAGGAAATGAATCTTCTCAGGGAATGAAATCTCGTTCTTTGTCGCGTACTCCAAAAAAGAAAATGTCTTCAGGGATACTCTGTATTCAGGCAACGTATAATAATACAAAATTATTACTTACTGACGACAAAGGCAATGCTGTGTTTTCTTCATCAGCAGGGTCGCTTGGGTTTAAGGGGGCAAAAAAAGGAACTCCTTTCGCGGCGGCAAAAGTAGGGGAATTGATTGGCGAAAAAGCGGCGCTTATTGGGGTGAAAGAAGTTGATGTCGTGGTAAAAGGTGTCGGCGCTGGAAGAGAATCATCCCTTCGCGGTTTTTCTTCTCGAGGGATTAGCTTGGTAACAATTAAAGACCAAACACCGGTACCCCACAATGGTCCGCGTCCGCGTAAAGCTCGTCGTGTTTAGGTTCTAGAATAAAAATAATTCAACATTGTATGATAATAAAAGAAAAATGTAAAAAATGTAGGCGCGCTGGAGAAAAACTTTTTATAAAAGGTGAAAAGTGTTTAAGTCCAAAGTGCATTTTTGAAAAAAAACCTTTCCCCCCAGGCTTACCTCTTAACGCGCGAAAACACAGAACAACACTTTCTGAATACGGAGCGCAACTGAAGGAGAAACAAAAAATACGAATTACTTATCAATTAAGCGAAAAGCAATTCGCGAATTATATAAAGAAAGCGTTGGCAAAACACAGTGTTTCACCAAAAGAACAACTATTTGAAGAATTAGAAATGCGCCTTGATAATGTAGTGTATCGTTTAGGATTTGTGCAGTCGCGTCCTTTAGCTAGGCAAATTACATCACACGGACATTTTATGGTTAATGGAAGACGAGTAGATATACCATCTTACAAGGTATACAAAGGAGACATAATTACCTTAAGAGATCGGAGCAAACAAAAGGTTTTATTTGCTGACATAATTAAAAAAAACCAAAAGACTTCAATACCAACTTGGTTGCGACTAAATAGTAAAAAACTTGAAGGAACTGTGCAGGGCAAACCCACATTAAAAGATTCCGATATGACCTTTAATTTAGTTGCAATTATTGAATTTTATAGTAGGTAATAAGGTTCTGAACATAACTTGCGGAATTCTAAAAATAAGGTATAATTTTGCTCTACAAATCCAAATTCATTTAAATTTAATAGATTAATAACTTTTTAATAATTAACTAAATTATTTTATGACATCTAATTTTGATATAGTTTTACCATCCAAACCAAGAGTTGTTTCAGAAACCGATTTAGCCGGTGTTTATGAAATTGACGGGCTTTATCCGGGCTATGGGCATACGCTGGGAAATTCTCTGAGGCGTATTATCCTTTCTTCTTTGCCCGGCGCTGCTGTAACGCTAGTTAAAATTGACGGTGTGCCACACGAATTTTCTACGATTGAGGGGGTAAAAGAAGATGTGATTACTATATTACTTAATCTTAAACGAATCCGTTTTAAGGTTCTTACTAATGAGCCACAAATAATTGTGATTTCAATAAAAGGTATAAAAATTGTTACAGCAGCTGATAGCAAGGTGCCAGGGCAAGTTGAGATTTTAAATCCAGACCAATTTATTGCTACTCTCACTGACAAAAAAGCATCTCTTGGTATTGAACTCAGGGTGCAAAAAGGCCTAGGCTATGTTTCAAAAGAAAATTTAAATAATGAAAAAACAGAAGTTGGCACTATTGCAGTTGATGCGACCTTTACACCAATTCGTCGTGTAAACTATGAGGTGGAAAATATGCGTGTTGGAGACAGAACAGATTATAATAGATTGAGAATTACTATTGAAACAGATGGTACATTTACTCCACGAGAAGCTTTGGAAATATCTATTCAAACAATGGTTCAGCAACTTCAAGCAATTGTTGGTTTTCAAACTCAAGAAGTAATCATAGAAGATGAACAGCTTTTAAAAAGTACAAAAAAAGAAGAACAAAAACAAATAAACAAGAAAACGGAAGAAATGAATGCGGAATTTTTAAAGACTCGTTTGGATACTTTGAATTTTTCAACTCGAACAGCAAACGCTCTTGATGTTGCAAAATTAAGAACGATTGGTGGTTTGGCGCGCAAAAAAGCATCGGACATACTAGCTCTTGACGGGCTTGGAGAAAAAGGTTTATGGGAAATTAGAAAAGTATTAGGTAATTTTGGTATTATTCTAAAAGACTAAATTTCAAATTATTAATATGAGACACCATGTAAAAAACCGAAAATTTGGAAGAAAAACTGATGAACGCAAAGCGCTAAAAAAATCTTTGGCGTATGCTTTGATTAAAAATGAAAAAATAAAAACTACAGAAGCCAAAGCAAAAGAATTGAGACCTTTTATAGAAAAATTAATTACCAAAGGCCGAAAAAATACACTTGCGTCGCGTCGTATTATTGCCTCGCGTCTTGGTGATGAAGGGTGCGCTAAAAAATTATGTGATGAAATTGCATTGCGATACAAAGAAAGGAATGGTGGATATACGCGGATTATTAAACTTCCGGCTAGAGCAAGTGATGCTAGTAAAATGGCGGTAATAGAATTTGTCTAAATATTTATTGTAAAAGAAATTATGAAAGATTATATTTATATATTAGACGCAGAAAATAGATCCCTTGGGCGCGTTGCAAGCGAAGCCGCTGTATTGCTTATGGGGAAAAATACACCAGCATTTCGTCGTAATACAGTTGCGGATGCAATGGTTACCATAACAAATGCTTCAAAAATAAAATATGATCCCAAGAAACTTAAAACTAAACTTTATGCAAGATATTCTGGTTATCCAGGAGGCCGAAGAGAGCGCACGATGCAAGAGGTGATTGAAAAAAAAGGATACAAAGAAGTTTTTGAAAAAGCCGTGTACGGTATGCTCCCCGCAAATAAATTAAGAGATAAATTAATGAAACATTTAATAATCACTGATTAAAATGGAAAAAGCAACAGATAATACAAATGAAATTATGATAAATTTAGCGCCAGAGCAAGGGCTTGTATCAACACGCAAAAAATTTAAAAAAGGAGAATATATTGAGGCGGTGGGTAGAAGAAAAACAGCCGTTGCCCGTGTTCGAATTACTCCAAATGATAAAAATGTTTTTATTGTTAATAGTAAGCCATTAGGTAAGTATTTTACCACAGATGCATTACAAGCTGTTGTAAAAAATCCAATACAACAGTCAAACTTGGATAAAAAATTTAGCATAAGCGTTGTTGTAAAAGGTGGGGGGATGCAGGCGCAAGCGGAAGCGACACGACACGGAATCTCGCGAGCCCTTGTTGATTTTGATTTAGAGCTGCGTAAAAATCTCAAGAAGGCGGGATTTTTGAAACGCGATCCTAGAAAGAAAGAAAGAAAGAAATTTGGTCTCAAAAAAGCGCGACGCGCACCACAGTGGTCTAAGCGATAACGATAACAGATAATTTTGAATTTCTAATTTTGAATTTTGAATCAATTTTAAATAACTTAATTTTAAATTTTTAAACAGGTATCCAATATATATGTTTGTGTAAAAATTATTTTATCATTAAATCATTAGAAAATTAAACCTTCAATCAAAATTAGAAATTCAAAATTATTTTTTTATATTATTTTATATGCACAAAGATTCTCATTCTAAAGATAAAAAAAAACAAACTATCCCGCAAAGACGCGCTGAGTCGCCTGAAATAGAAAAACGGTTTATTGACAACGGACAAGATGGTAAGTATAATGATATAGAGATTGAAGAAGACCAAGAGGTTGTGGAAGACAATATAGTCAAAAAATTACGCAAAAAACTTGCGGATTGCCAAAAAGAACGCAAGGAATATTTAGATGGATGGCAAAGAGCAAAAGCAGATTTTATCAACGCAAAACAGGCATTTGGGAAAGAGAAAAAGGAGTATATTGTTTTTGCGAAAGAAAACTTGCTACAAGAAATTTTACCTGTTTTAGATAGTTTTGACTTAGCTTTTGCGAATAAAGAAGCGTGGGAAAAGGTAGATAAAAATTGGCGATTAGGTGTTGAATATATTTATTCACAACTTGTAACTGTTCTGAAAAATAATGATTGCGCGCCGATTGATTCTTTAGAAAAGAAGTTTAATCCCGCAGAACATGATTGTATTGAGATTATAAAGACAGACAATAAAGAAGAGTCCGATCATATTGCTGAAATTGTGCAAAAAGGATACAGTTATCATGGTAAAGTTGTAAGGCCATCTAAAGTTAAAGTTTTTTCGTATGAAAAAATTAAATAAATTAAGGATATTATTAGTTTTTAAAATAAATAAAAAATATTATGTCAAAAATTATTGGTATTGATTTAGGAACAACAAACTCAGCAATGGCAATTATTGAGGGGGGAATTCCGAAAATTGTTGAAAATACAGAAGGCGCGCGTACTACACCTTCTATTGTTGCATTTTCAAAATCTAATGAGCGGATAGTTGGGACACTTGCGAAACGGCAATCTGTTACAAATCCTCAAAATACAGTCTTTGGCATTAAGCGTTTTATAGGACATAATTTTGAAGATGATGTAGTACAAAAAGATTCAAAAATTGTGTCTTTTAATATTGCAAAATCAAATACAGGTGGGGTTAATGTTAAAATGGGAGACAAATATTATCGTCCTGAGGAAATTGCCGCGATGGTGTTGCAAAAACTCAAAACCGATGCAGAAACAAAACTTGGAGAAAAAATAACAGAAGCTGTGATAACTGTCCCAGCGTATTTTAATGATTCACAACGTAAAGCAACAAAAGATGCTGGTAAAATTGCAGGGTTTGATGTTAAAAGAATTATAAACGAACCAACAGCCGCGGCTCTCGCGTATGGATTTAATAAAAAGAAAGACGAGCAAATTGCCGTGTACGATTTTGGTGGCGGAACTTTTGATATTTCTATTTTGGAAGTAAGCAATGAAATAATTGAGGTGAAGTCAACCGATGGCGACGCGCATATGGGAGGAGAGGATATTGACCAAGAAATTATCAAATGGATTGTCGCGGAGTTTAAGAAAGAATCTGGTATTGATATAAGTAAAGACGCGCTTGCTTTACAACGACTTAAAGAGTCTGCGGAAAAAGCGAAACATGAACTTTCAACTACCACAGAAGCGGAAATTAATATCCCATTTATTACATCTGATGCGAGTGGGCCACGTCATCTTTTGTTAAAACTAAAAAGAGCGAAACTGGAAGAACTTGCCATGCCCTTTATTGAAAAATCAATTAAAATCGCAAAACGCGCTATTGACGCGTCTCCTTTTAAAGTATCCGATATTGATGAGGTAATTCTTGTTGGAGGACAGACTCGTATGCCAGCGATTGTTGAAGCGGTAAAAAAACTTTTTGGCAAAGAGCCAAACCAAACAATTAACCCCGATGAAGTTGTTGCGCTTGGAGCGGCCATTCAAGCGGGAATTCTGCAAGGAGATGTGAAAGACATTCTGTTACTAGATGTTACTCCTCTTGCGTTTGGCATTGAAACAATGGGTGGAGTTTTCACAAAACTTATTGAAAAAAATACCACAATTCCTGTATCCAAATCACAAGTATTTTCAACAGCCGCGGACAACCAGACCAGCGTAGAAGTTCATATCGCGCAAGGTGAACGCGCTTTGATTGCCGATAACAAAAGTCTTGGTCGCTTTATTTTAAGTGGGATTCCACCTGCTCCACGAGGCGTTCCTCAGGTAGATGTATCTCTTGACATTGACGCAAATGGTATCTTGAATGTGAAAGCAAAAGACAAAACAAGCGGCAAAGAACAATCAATCCGAATTGAAGCAAGCTCAGGTCTTTCAGATGAAGATATTCAAAGAATGAAAAAAGATGCTGAAGAAAACGAAGAAACTGATAAAAAGAAAAAAGAGCTAATTGATTTAAGAAATATGACTGAACAACTCATTTATACAGCAGAGAAAGCATTAAAAGATAACGCGGAAAAAGTGCCAGAAGATATTAAAAAATCCGTAGAGGAAAAAATAAAATTAGCGCGAGAGGCAAACACTAAAGAAGATTTAGAGGCGCTGAAAAAAGCATCAGAAGAACTTTCCAGCGAAATGCAAAAAATAGGCGAAGCAATGCAAAAGACCGCTGAAGCTGATGCTGAAAAACAAAAAGAAAGCGCTCCAGTCGCCGAACAAAAAACCGAAGAAAAAACAGACGAAAAAGTGCGCGACGCCGAATACAAAGAAAAAAAACCAAACGAAAAACCTTCTGAAGACAAAAAAGATTAAAATAAAAAAATATCCAAAAAGTCGTTCCTCGAGGAGGAGTGAAGCGAAGCGGAACGACGAAAGAGGTGCGACTTTAGTTTTACTTATCTTATGTAATCTTCAATAATATTTTGATTTTTAGTCTTTACACTTTAATATTGTAGTATAAAAGTACTTGTATATATGAAAATCATTAAAAAACAGCAACAAGAAATAAAAAAAATAGGCCAGAAGCATAATTTGCGTTTTATTGTTATTCATGGCTCATACGCGCAAGGAAACGAAAAGAAGGGTAGCGATCTTGATGTAGCGGTATATGGGCACAATAAAGTAGAATTTGAACAATTATTAAAAATAGCTGGAGAGTTAGCGCAAATATTTGGTGACAACAGACAAAGAGAATTAGACATAAAAAGTTTACATAATACAAATCCATTATTTAGATATGAAGTTGTTAAAGATGGGCAATTAATTTACGGAAGCCAGGATGATTTTGACCAATATTGTCTTTATGCTTATAAAGATTATCAAGATAGTAAAAGCTTATTTCAACTTCAAGATGTATTAATTCGTAAAAGACAAGAACACCTAGATAATACTTTTAAAAATTATGCTTAACACGAAATTGATAAAACAAAAAATAGATTTAATCCAAACTGACTTGGAAAGATTAATTGAATTTAAACAATTTACTTTTGATGAAATGGCGCAGGATTATATTAAATATGCGGCCTTAAAAAATTTTTTAATGGAAATTATTGGCAGGAGCATTGATATTAATGAGCACATTATTGCCAAATTAGGCAAAGAGCATAATTTATCCCCAAAAGATTATAGAGAAACCTTTTTACAGCTAAGCGAGTTAAAAATTTTACCCGCAGAATTTGCCAAAACAATTGCTAATAGTGCTGGTTTTAGAAATGCCATTGTGCATGAATATAATAATTTAAATAAAAATATAGTTTATAAAACTGTTGGAGAGGCAATCGAGCAGCACAATGATTATTGCAATTATATTTTAGAATTTTTAGAACAAAGAAGGACTGAAATTGATCCAGCACCTTCTTTGTATTACAAAGAAGGTGCTGGATAAAATTGTGGTATAAAAAGATACTTATATATGGAAAAGAAAAAAGATTATTATGAAATTTTAGGTGTTGAGTGCAATGCATCAAAAGATGTTATTAAGAAAAGTTTTCATAAACTTGCGCATAAACATCATCCAGATAAAAAAGGAGGTGATGAGGGTAAGTTTAAGGAAATAAACGAAGCTTATTCAGTGCTTTCTGATGAAAAAAAACGCGGAGAATATGATATGTATGGGCATACATTTAATAATACTGGTGCAGGTCCGAGTGATGGTGGTTCAGGTGGTTTTTCTGATTTTTGGCAACAAGGACAAGGTGCTCAAGGATTTAATGTTGATCTAGGAGACATTTTTAGTGAATTTTTTGGTGGAGGAGGGGGTAGTGGTCGCGCTGTAAAACGAGGACGGGATATTTCAATCGATCTTGAAATATCTTTTTCCGATGCAGTTTTTGGGACTAGTCGTAATGTTTTGCTTAACAAAGTGAGTGTGTGTCCTATTTGTGAAGGTTCGGGTGCAAAAAAAGGTACAAAAAGGGGAACTTGTTCAACTTGTAACGGACAAGGAAAATTACACGAAACAAGACAATCCTTTTTTGGCGCTGTTTCAACAGTGCGTGAATGTACTGCTTGTCATGGACTTGGTGAAGTTCCAAAAGAGAAATGTGAAAAATGTGGAGGCATGGGTGTTGTAAAAGGTCAATCAGATATCGCAATAAAAATTCCTGCTGGAATTAAAGACGGGGAAATGATTCGTATGTCAAAAGCGGGGGAGGCAATCCCACATGGATTAGCAGGTGATTTATACGCTAAAATTTATGTTAAGGCACATTCACATTTTATAAGAGAGGGAGACAATCTTGTGATGGATTTAGATATTAAACTTACCGATGCGCTTCTCGGAAGTACTTATGAAATTTCTGCGCTTGATGAAACACTCATAGAACTTAAGGTTCCAGCAGGAGTTTCAATTGGCGAGATTCTTCGCGTGAAAGGAAAAGGAGTGCCTATTGACGGTAAACGATTTGGTGATTTAATGGTTAAATTACATATTAAAATGCCATCTAGATTATCATCAAAGACAAAAAAACTTATTGAACAATTACGAGAAGAAGGGGTTTAGGATGGTTTAATGAACAAGATATTAAAATTAAAAATATAATATGTCAGGAGATAATTTATTTGGAAACACATTAGGTATAATAACTCATATCTCTTTAGATACTCTTATATTGCTTTTGGTCTTGATCGCTGTTTTTTTATATGTTTGGCGTGCTGGTAAAAAGAAGACAATCGCTTTGATTTTATCTTTGATTATTTCTTCTATGATTTATCAAGTTTTTTGTAAAACTTCTTTGTATGGTTTTATTAATGGTGGCGGAATTTTTTGGTTAATACTTCGTTGTTTTGTTTTTATGTTTTTTCTGCTTCTTTTATTTATTACACTCAAACATTTTCTTCACGGTGGCTATTCATTACATAAACATAATAAAATATTACAAATCATACTCTTAACTTTTGTTGTTTGGGGGCTTTTGTTCGTGCTTTTATATCATTTTTTTGGCATTGAATCTTTTTATAATTTTTCATCTTTTGTTGATAGTCTTTTCATTTCCGACACAGCATTATTCGGCTGGTTATTTTTCGCTTTTCTAGGAATGATTTTCATCCAGCAACTCCAATCCACTTGATCATACAATTTACCCAAAATGGGGAAATCATCATTAGACCTGTCCCGTAATTAGTTCCTACTACAATTTTCATATTTTGGCATAATTTTTTCTAAATTTACTTACCTATACCTAAGCATAGATAAGAAAATTTATAAAAAATTCTACTTAAAATCTGAAAATTTCGCTACGAAACTAATTACGGGACAGGTCTATTTTTTAACCACTTGGGGGTACGACCCCCAAGTGAACTCCAAGTGGTTTGAAACCTTTAGTAATTTTTTCATCTTCTGCACAAAGGTCGTTCCTCAGTAGTTTATAGTAGGTAGTTTAAACCCTATGACCAAAAGACAAATCTTTATTTTTTTACTATGATAACTGATATGAAAATCTCTAGACCAAAATTAAAACTAGTAACACTTGATGAATTTATTGATCTTGGCATCAATGAGAAGTTTGCGGAGAAAGAAATAATTTTTAAATTATTAGAAGCGAAGTTGGATCCAAAAAAGAAGGATAATCTTCGTAATTTATTTAATCCAAAATAAAATTCTAAGTATTTCATTTTTTCTGATATACTTTAATATCATTTTACAAAGTAGTTATTATAATAATCAATATGACATATAATTTTTTCAATTTAAACGAAAAACTTGAACAGATAAAAAAATGGCTTAGCAAAGAGTTTTCTAGTATTCGGACAAATAGAGCTACGCCAGAGCTTCTGGATACTATAACAATTGATGTTTATGGTTCTAAAAATCCGCTTTCTCATGTTGCGGGAATTGCCACGGAAGATGCTCGTACTTTACGAATTACTCCATGGGACAAAACACAAATTAAAGAGATTGAGAAAGCAATAACGGTAGCAAACTTAGGGGTTTCAATTTCTATTGACGATATGGGTCTTCGTGTAATATTTCCTGAGCTTACTACTGAGAGACGAACACTGCTTATTAAAATTGTTAGCGAGAAAATAGAAAAAGCCAAGGTGTCTGTGAGAGGTGAACGAGAACATGTTTGGAGTGATTTACAAAACCAGTGTCGGGACAGCGTAATCTCTGAAGATGAAAAATTTGC
>JAHIYV010000044.1 GCA_018814635.1 Patescibacteria group bacterium
CTTCAAACTCGAGCTTCTTTCAGCAAAGACAAAACTTAATCATTTTGCCCTTCGGTCGAAAATTTATGTTCGCGCATTGATGGCAAGTTTCAAAGAACTGCAAAATTTACAAAAAAATGCGCGCGTAAGGTGAGTTAATAATATCGGGCTCATCAATACCTACAACTTGTACATTCGTGTCTGATACACGGCCAGCACCCGAAGTTTCGTTAGACGACTCTATCATACCCAAACTTTTAGCGTTAGTAGGCGCCGCCATTATCATATCACTTCGCTCCATTCTACCCCACCCACCCCCAAAAGAAGATGCTGATATTTCACGAGCATCGGCAAGGTATTGTACAAATTCTTCTTCCGACTCAAATTTTTCAAAACCAGAAATAGCATGGCCTTCTTCATTTGTTGTTGGGTTATCTTTCCCAACATCTTGATCGTCTTGTATGGGTGGTTGTATCGGTGGATTGGGATTAGGGCCTGACGTATCAAAAAGTTTCGGAAATCCCACAATACTTAATATCGCAAAAACTGCAGCAAGAATAATAATAACCGTACTAATGTGCACTGTGTTTGAAGTAATTGTACTAAAGCTTTCTACATTGTTCTCATTCTTTTTCATTCTTTTTTATAAAAATAAAAAGTTAAATAATAAATAATAAATTCGACTATTTTATTATATCTAAACTTTAACAAAAAATCAAAGGCGAAAAAATAATTTTGATTTCTAACTTTTCAATATTTTTAATGTTTTGATATAATACCCACAGGGGATTGTTGATTATTAGGTAAAAAATAAGCAGATGAAATATCCAAGCAACATAACAAAAGCACAATTTGAGAAAATAGTTCCAATACTTGAAGGAGCAAGAAAGAAAACAAAACCAAGAACCCTAAATTTATATGAAGTTTTTAATGAATTGATGTATGTGGTTACAACAGGATATCAATGGAGGGCATTACCCAAAGATTATCCAAAATGGCGTAGTGTTCATACCTACTTCAAGATAGTTTAAAATATTGCCAACAACAAAATAATTACAAGATTATCAAATACAAAAAATATGAAAATTCTTGCCATTGAAACAAGTTGTGATGAGACAGCGATTAGTATTATAAATATCCACAAGAAAGCTAATTCTTCAACTCCGAAGTTTACTATTTTGGGTAATCAACTTTTTTCACAAGCAAAAATACACGCTCAATATGGAGGAGTTTTTCCGATGGTTGCCAAACGCGAACATTGTAAAATTATTGTACCTCTTTTAAAACTTGCATTAGTAGAAGCAAAAATGTTTAAAGAGCAAAAAAAACCAATTACTTTAGGAGAAGATGAAAAAATTTATAAAAAAATATTTACCAAAGAACCAGAATTGTTTGAACGATTTTCTGTATTGATAAAAAATACCAAAAACCCAAAAATTGACACTATCGCTGTCACAAAAGGTCCAGGATTAGAACCAGCTCTTTGGGTGGGAATAAATTTTGCCAAAGCTCTCGCGCATGCATGGAATATTCCTATTCTTCCTATTAATCATATGGAGGGGCATATCGTCGTCGCTTCGCTCCTAAAATTAAAATGTAAAAACATGTCCTACGCGAAAGCGTGGAATCAAAATGTTCACCCTGTTAAATGCGAAGCAATTTTTGCAAAACAAAAATTATTTAACAGGGTGAACCCTGTGAAATCCTGCAAAGCAGGTGCAGAGCAATTTAACAGGGTAAAAATAGTAAAAGTAAAATTTCCAGCAGTTGCTTTATTGATTTCTGGTGGACACACAGAGCTTGTCTTAATAAAAAAAGAGTTTGCGTATAAAATTCTTGGCAAAACCCGTGATGACGCGGTTGGTGAAGCATATGACAAAGTTGCGCGAATGCTTGGCTTACCTTATCCAGGTGGACCACAGATTTCTAAACTTGCGGACACAGTTCCCAATAAGTCTTCAAGGTTTCCCCTTCCGTGCCCTATGTTAAACTCGAATAATTTTGATTTTTCGTTTTCTGGATTAAAAACAGCCGTTTTATATACTATTAAAAAAATACCTCGCCTTACTCAAAAAATAAAAGCTGAAATTGCAAACGAATTTGAAAACGCTGTTGTAGAAGTTTTACTTAAAAAAACATTACACGCAGCACAAAAACACAAAGTGCAAACTATAATTTTAGGAGGCGGAGTATCGGCAAACAAACGACTTCGAGAATGTTTTCAAAATATGACAAAAGAAAACAATATAGAATTATTATTACCAGAATCCGCGCTTTCAACCGACAACGCCCTCATGATTGCCACCGCCGCATATCGTAGAGCAACAAGACCAAACAAAAAAACTAAATTAACAACACCAAAACAAAAAGCATCTTTAACCGCATGTGGCACACTTACACTTTAGATTTCACAATGTCGTAATAAATAATAATAAGGTGTTCGGCGGTCAGGTATTCGGCGTGTTCGGCGGTCGCACCGCCGAACACTCTCATTGCAAATTATTGAAAAAGGATCAGAATTTATAGGAGTACAGTTACTTGATTTTATGATTATTGGTGATGATAAATTTTGGAGCTTAAAAGAGAATTGTAAGGAGAAAGATGAGAAATAATGACAAATGTGACACCAGTATATTCCAATCCTCTAATGTCCCCTGAAACCACTTTTCAATTTTAAGGGTTTTTACTAATATTTCTTATAATTTCTCCTTGGCTTTTTTCATTTTCTCTGCAAATTCATTGTCACTTTCAGCATATGCTATTTTATC
>JAHIYV010000045.1 GCA_018814635.1 Patescibacteria group bacterium
ATAAAATAGCATATGCTGAAAGTGACAATGAATTTGCAGAGAAAATGAAAAAAGCCAAGGAGAAATTATAAGAAATATTAGTAAAAACCCTTAAAATTGAAAAGTGGTTTCAGGGGACATTAGAGGATTGGAATATACTCTATTTTATTTTATGTGTGTTCTGTTTTATGATAAAAACACCAAAAACACCACTTGGAGGTCGAACCTCCAAGTTCACTTAGGAGTCCAACTCCCAAGTAGGATTGTATCTCGAAATAATTATTTTTTGAACTTAAATACAACCTTGTTGTCAAAGCGTATATCAACATAATCAATATCTTTTGGGACAACATTTGATTCCTCTAAAAATTTCTTTCTGTATGCTGTTGTTAAATTATTTATAGCGTGGCTCAGATCTTGTTCAGGAGAAAAACGAAGAATTCCACCGGCCGTAAGTGACAATTCATACAAGTTTGGAGCGTGAATCAAAAGGGTATGAGAGACAATCCCAACTTCTTTTAATGAATTTATGAATTGCATAATTTGTGTAAAAAGAGATACTGGCAAAAGATATGTCCCCACATAATTTTGTTCTGTTTGTGTGCTTAGTGTATTGTTTTTTTCTGTGTTTTCTGTGCTTGACGCTTTTTCATTTACTTGGGGGTGAAACCCCCAAGTGGTTGTTGCTACCTTTTCTAGGCTTGTGCTTGTGGCTTTGTTGAAGATATTTTCTTCACTTTTTTTGTAGCTACCCAAAAAAGGCGCGCCGTATATTTCAAAATAAATATGATCATAAAAATAGGGTGTTTTTGTAAATATATATCCTTCTTCATCTATAAAATAACAATTCCCTATTTCTAAATTTACTTCTACTTCTGACTGAATAGGTGGTTTTCCATCACACCAAAGAGCTGATATTTTTCTTTCTATAACAGAAATGGTTATCGTTTGAAAACCTTGTCGCGTAATAACAACATTTTTAATTTGCTTATAATTATCTAGAATTTGATTTTCAAGAGTTTTTTTTGAAAAAAGAAAATAATTATTTTTCGGCAAAAAATAAAAATGGCGTCTTGTTATATTTTTTGTGGCATATCTTTTAATCTGATTAATATCAACAAACTGTGGTTCCGCTACTTCTATGTTGATATGACTTATCAAAAAGTGTTTATTCCACGCCACCCATATTAACCCACACACGACAAAAATAAGAACGCTAATTCCAAGCGCAATTTTAATTTCTATGCGGTGAATACGGCATTGGTTTGATTTTTTAGATTTAATTGCTTGTCGTTGTTTTTTCATATTTTTATAATTATGTAAGCCAAATCATAACAAAAATGTTAGAATAAATAAATGAACGACATAAACAATAATAATAGAGCGTTAAAAATTAGGCAATTGGACAGACGATTTTTTCCAGTTAATCTTCTTGAAATTCCGCAACCACCCAAAACACTATTTATGTTGGGTCAATTTCCTACTAAAAATACCAAATTTTTGACTGTTGTCGGTTCGCGTAAGTTTTCAAATTATGGAAAAGAAGCGTGCGAACGAATTATTGAAGGATTAAGGGGTTATAATATTTCTATTGTTTCTGGTCTCGCGCTTGGTATGGATAGCATTGCGCACAAAACAGCGCTATCTGTTGGCTTGCATACTATCGCCATTCCTGGATCAGGTCTCCAAGCGAATGTTCTTTATCCGAGTACCAATCGATATTTAGCGGAAAAAATAGTTGCAAGTGGTGGCGCGCTTCTGTCTGAATTTGAACCAGATTTTTGCGCGACCAAATGGAGTTTTCCCCAACGCAATAGAATTATGGCTGGAATTTCTGATGCTGTTCTTATCATTGAAGCGGCGCAAAAATCTGGAACATTAATTACCGCGCGAATGGCTGTTGATTATAATAAAACTGTTTTGGCTGTACCCGGCTCTATATTTTCTGATAACTCAAAAGGAACAAACCAACTCATCACACAAGGAGCCACACCAATATCAACCTCTGATGATGTCCTTCTTGCTCTCGGTATTCCCGCGCGCGAAGCGCGCGAAAAAGATACACAAAACATTGAATGTTCTCCAGAGGAAGTAAAAATTTTAGCAATTTTAACCGAACCAATGCCTCGCGATTTAATTATTGCCGAAATGCGACTTCCCACCGAAACAACAAACTCACTTTTATCCTTACTTGAAATTAAAGGATTAATTAAAGAGCAAGTGGGAAAAATTTACCCTGTGTAAATAATTTTTGTTTTGCAAAAATTGCTTCGCATTTAAGAGCCTGTTTAAGAACTTCATTTCGGCTAAAAATTTTTATGCTCTTTTGAATTCTGATGTACCCCATCAAACAAATCTTCTTTTGTAAAATTCCCTGTGCCAAGAGCGCAGGGAGTTCTTTTTCATTAAAATATCCCACAACGAGATAAAGTTTAAGTTATTTTTCTTAAACAGCCTTATTGGTCAATGGTTTGTTCTGGTTTGCGTATTGATTTTGCTGTTAGTATAAAAAATATAATTAAAACTAGCGCGGCAAAACTTATTCCTACCCATGGAATCCATTTATGTTGTTCTGTGATTCTACTTTCTTCTGTGTCGCACACATCCCCGATACCATCACTGTCTGTGTCTAGTTGGTTTCTATTTGGTTGATTGGGGCAATTATCTCGCGAATTTATTAACCCATCGTGGTCAAAATCATCGCACTTATCTCCCCTTCCGTTGTTATTTATATCTTGTTGTTCTGGGTTAGATATAGACACGCAGTTGTCATGGCTGTCTGCCACTCCGTCTTTGTCCACATCCGCAATAATATAATTTGGATTATTTTGGGATGAACCAGAAAACAACAATATTATCTCTTTATCTTCTAAGCCTAACAAATTTCCTGCTTCTCCCACTGAAGCTATTACAGATCTATCGGGATTAAAATAAATACGATAAGTGTGTTCGGGTTGCGCCAAAAAACGAATTGCTCTCTTTCGAGTTGTCACCATATTTTCTTGAAGTAATCGTAATTCGCTAATACGCAGTGGTTGTCCAAACGAAAAGGTAATTGTCCATTGCCCTGAAACTGTTTGCGGGAAACGAATTGTTGGCTGATCCATTTTTTTGTTCGCTACAATAATTCTATTCTGCCCCCCTACTAACGCGCGAATTTCTATGGTGCTCGGCAAAGCAACATTATCGGCAAGTAAAGTGGTGAGTACAGAGGAAGTAATTGGTTTTACACTGGTAAGAATAATTTGAATCCGCCCTTGTGTGTCTTCAGGAAGCAAGAAATCCGTGTTCGTGTTCATTTTGTCGTCAATCATAGAACCTGTATTGTAAACAACAGGATTTGTTTTTACTGATACTGGTATTTTATTACTGGTTGTTTCTTTTATAAAAAAGTAGGGCTCAAACGAATTGGTTGTTACATCAAGTACGGCAAAATCAAGCCTTTCAATAAATTCATTAGCAAAAGGAATTTCAACTGCTGTGGGTACTTGTATAAAAAAATCATCCACATCTTTGTATGATCGATAGGCGCCGATAATTAAAGAATTTGAGTTTTGCGCTAACTCTTGCGCATTTACACTTAGGACAACTGCGGTCATTAAAAAAAATAAAAATAGTATTTTTGTTTTCATAATTCTATTGATTATTAGGGTCAGGATTTTTAATAATATTGTGTTCAGCTTGTCTTTTCTTTCCCAAAAAGGTGGTACTTACCAACAATGCGCCCAAAAGGAAGAAAGTCACAATTTTACCTGCCATCTCCATTTGCCAAATATCAACCAAAAGGACCCTGCTAACCACAAATCCAATCAATATTCCACCATAAACTTGAATAACTTTTTTATTATTTAGAAGTCCATTAAAATAACATATGAGTCCAATTATTGTGTAGATTATTAAAGAAATCATTACTGCCACATCGTCTGATAGTATTGAGTGTAAGGAAAGCCATAAGGTAATGTAAAAATAAAATGAACCACCAACTAATAATATTAAGCTGGTTGATGACATTTTTTTATCTTCAGTTTGTTTAGTGTTGATTCCAAAAAACAAACCAAGCCCAAAAAGAGTTATCATTAAGACAAAAAGTACAAAAAAATCTTCATGCAAGAAACCTGTTCGCCACACAGACGATGTCATGCTTCTAAAAGAAAGAATAATTGGATATATCAATAACCAGCTAAGTTGTTCAGCGAGTTGGGTTTTGCGTATAACGAAATATGTAATCAAGGAAAGAAGTCCACCTTCAATAGTATATGCCATCACAAGTGCTGCCCCTTTTAGTTCCAGTGAGGTTGCGGCAACAAGCATCATAATTCCAACGCCAGCATAAATATAAAACGGCGCAGTTTTTTGGGTAATTTTAGTTATCAAAAACGCGCTAACCATAAATATCATCATCCATACAACAATAATTAAACTTTTCCATTCATCTGATGCGACATTCATAATCCAAATTAGAAGAAATAATCCATTGCCCGCCGCAGTTAATAAATCAGGGAGCAATTTATTGTTTTTTGATTTCAAAATACCAATCATATTGGATAGAAAAAATATTGTCGCAAATGCATATTCAAAAAGAAGTAAAGTGCTTGCTTCGGCAGAACCAAAAAGGGGTATACTATAAAATACAATTAGAAGTAACGCTGCTATTGTAAGTTCTCTCCTTCCAGTCAATGCCACAATCCAAATTGTCCCCAATACAACAATGAGCAAATAAGCAAATAATCCTATGTGGTTTGGTTCAGATATGTTTGTAAATAATGGCGCGATACCCGCGAGAATAAGACTTAAAAGAGACAAAGCGCCACTGTTATATTTCACACTCGCAAGCGCGACAAATGCTATGCTTAAAAACATTACAGCTAACGCAGAAACAGGATCAAAATAATCATAAAATTCACGCGCAGCAAATATAGTTAATAAAATTGTTGTTGAGCCAAGAACCAAAAAAATACCCCCTTGGTTAATGTATTTTTTAATCCTCCACCATCCAAGTAACATAATTAGGGCACCAGCAATAATACCTATCGCAATACGACCCATTGGCCCGATCCAATTATTCATAAAAGCGTAAGTTGTAAGCCAGCCAAACCCAATAAGCAAAAAAAGCGCGCCAAGTTTCAAAAGCCAATCTTCTTTTAACCATTTACCAAGATCGGTAAACCATGTTGGTTCAATTTGCATTTGTGCGGGAATGACACCATGTTGGTTTAATTGTCCTTCTGAAGTTATTGAACTAAAGACCTCTTCAACATCAGACACCTGCCACCCACCAGCCACAAGAGCATTTTTAATTTCTTCTTTTCCCACACCTTGCATTATTTGTTGTTTAATATAATCAAGCAAATCAGCTGGTATTGTTTTTTGTTGTACCCCTACGCGTTGTAAATTATTTAAGAATTGTGAGTCAGTCGGTTGGGACTGAGGTTGGTTTTCTTGATGCAATACACCTTGAACAGAACCCAATCCAGCCAACTGTTCAAGTTGTTGGACTCTTTTGCGAAGCCAAAACACCTGAACAACCGCCACTATCGGTAGCACAACTACTAAGACAAGTATTATACCTACTATTAATGTTATATACCCCATATAATTTTTATTATAATATCTACCTACCCCGGTGCAAATTTGTGTATGAGTCCTTAGTAATAAAACCCAAACCCTAAAGCAGTTTTTAGAAAATGGTATTATCTCTCTATTACTTCTAAATATTCACTTTCAAATTCCATTTTATCTCGCAAGTCCTCTTTAGACCAGGCAATAATTTCATCTCCTATTTTTATTTTTTCCAAAGAAAGCTCGCTAATTGTAGGAGCGCCTGTTTCGGAATCAATTTTTGTTAACATTATTTTCGCTTCAGGGACTAGTGTCACTTGGTAGATTTTATCTTTTAGTTCTCCATTTCCTACTTTCACAGATAAAATTCTTGCTTCAATTTTTTCTATTGTTCCATTTAAAGCCAAAACTTTTGCTTGCTCTTTTTTTATTTTTTCTTGTAGTTCTGGAGACAACCTTTCCATAACAGACTTAGGTTCTTCTTGTTTGGTTTTATTAAGATTTACTATCTCTGCCTTTTCAGAAACGCGTTTTTTTGTTATGTTTATTATTACAAAAAACCCAACTATTACTAAAATAACGATTAGAGTGCTTATGGTCCATACTATAATATTTTTTTTAGACATATTTTATTTTTATAAAACTAACTAATAATACTTCTAACAATACTTCTAACAATACTTTTTTATAAA
>JAHIYV010000006.1 GCA_018814635.1 Patescibacteria group bacterium
ATATCATCAAATGCTTCTTGCACAACAAATGCCTCTAGTCCTGTTATACAAATTCTAAACGAGAGTGTTGGAGTAGAAAAAGCTTTATTAAATACTGTGCATGGTTATACAGCAACACAAAAACTTGTAGATTCTCCTGATTCAAAAGATTGGAGACGGGGTCGCGCTGCTGCGCAGAATATTATTCCATCAACCACCGGAGCGGCAAAAGCGGTAACAAAAGTTGTTACTGACCTTGAAGGAAAATTTGATGGCATAGCGTTGAGAGTGCCTGTAATAACCGGGTCGGTTGCGGATATTACTTTTATCGCAAAAAGAAATACAAGTGTTGAAGAAATAAATGATATTTTGCAAAAAGCCGCAAATGAAGAAAGATGGAAAGACATTTTTACTGTTGCTCAAGATCCCATTGTTTCTTCCGATATTGTTGGGAACAAATATGCAGCTATAATTGACCCAGCGTTTACTCGTGTGGTAGGAGGTAATTTAGTTAAAGTACTATCTTGGTATGATAATGAAATGGGTTATTCTCATACTTTAATAAAACATATCAAAAAAATCGGCGAATACTTATAAAAATGTAAAAATTAAAAATCAAAATGCAAAATTGCAATTCAAAATTCAAAAATGATATAAATCCAAGATTACCAAGGTTTAACCTTGGTAGCTCTAGATAGTTATAATTAAGAATATGAAAATATATATTGGATCTGATCATGCGGGGTTTGAATTAAAAAATAAACTTGTGGCTTTTTTGGAGGGGGGAAATAAATATGAAGTCATTGATTTGGGTCCGCATCATTATGACAAACAAGATGATTATCCTGAACTTATTGCGCCGGTTGCTCAAGCGGTTTCTTTGGATAAAAATGCCAAAGGAATTATTATAGGTGGGTCGGGGCAGGGTGAGGCAATTGTTGCTAATAGATTTAAGGGGATTAGGGCTGTAGTATTTTATGGAACTGGCGAACAGCTCAACTTGTTGAACAGTTCAAAAAAAGAGGAAGATTCTGAAATTATTAAACTTTCTCGCGCTCACAATGACGCGAATATTTTGTCTCTGGGGGCGCGATTTTTAGATGATAATGAGGCAAAAGAAGCTGTTCAATTATGGTTAGAAACTCCTTTTTCTGGGGAAGAGAGACACAAGCGACGAATTGCTAAAATAGACAGTAAACTAAAAAAATGCAAAATGTAAAGATCAAAAATAAAAATGACAATGTAAGAGCCGGTTTAAAAAGCAACAAAGTCGTTTTTTGTCTTTTTTATCATTTTCCATTTTGATTTTTACATTTTGATTTTGAAACATGACAAATAATTATGAAATTATTCCCGCGATTATACCGGATTCTTTTGAGGATATGCAATCCAAAGTTTCTTTGGTAAAAAATTTTACCAAGTGGGTTCAGATTGATGTAATAGATGGTGTTTTTGTTTTGCCGCCGAGTTGGCCATATAAACTTGAGGATATTATTTTGTTTAATAAAAAAGTGGAACAAAAACAACAGCTTCCGTTTTTGGATGAAGTTAATTATGAAATTGATTTGATGGTGGATAAACCCGAGGAAGAAATTAAGAAATGGCTTGTCTTGGGAGTGCGTCGTTTTATTGTTCACATAGAAAGCATTGATAATATAGATGTTCTTGAACAACTTATTTTACAATACAGTAAAAAAACTGTATCCGAAATTGGAATCGCGCTAGGGCTTGAAACCCCTATTGAAATTATTGAACCAATTATTAATGAGATTGATTGTGTTCAACTTATGGGTATTGCCCATATTGGTTGCCAAGGTGAGAAATTTGACGAACGAGTGATATATAAAATAAAAGATTTACAAAAAATGAGTAAAAATATTATAATAAGCATAGATGGCGGAGTAAATTTAGAAACAGCTTCGCGATTGATAGAAGCGGGAGCGATAAGATTGGTTTCTGGCTCGGCGATTTTTGGTAATATTAGTAATAACGGAAGTAACAATAAAATAGAACAAAATATAAATAAACTTAAATCTTTTTAATCTATCGGAGCCGAGCTCCGATAGATTCTCTAACAGATAAAAAACATATATATGAGTTATTTACATAGCGATAAAATAAAAATACTTGAAACCAAGGCGAGTGAAATTCGTCAGGCAATTATTGATAGCGTTCTAAATGCGGAATCAGGACATATCGCAGGCGCGCTTGGAATGACAGATGTTTTTGTTCTTCTTTATTTTCATACGCTAAAACACAATCCAAAAGATCCTTTATGGGAAGAACGAGACAGACTTATTCTTTCTAATGGTCATATTTGTCCGGCGCTTTATACGACAATGGCATACGCGGGGTATTTTCCGATTGAAGAACTAAAAACTCTCCGCAAGTTTGGATCGCGTTTACAAGGACATCCGCATCGTGAATTTCTGCCCGGAATAGAAACAAGCTCTGGCCCGCTTGGTTCGGGATTATCACAAGCCGTCGGGATGACGCTTGCAGACAGAATAGATCGTGGCCGTTCTTCTAATCGTTTTTTTTATTGTTTAGTAGGCGACGGTGAATTACAAGAAGGACAAAACTGGGAAGCTATACAAATGGCGGGGAAAGAGAGATTGCATAATTTAATTGTTATAGTAGATAGAAACAATATTCAAATTGATGGTTTTACGGAAGATGTAATGCCTCTTGAGCCACTGCAAGACAAGTTTGAAGCATTTAATTGGCATGTAATTAACGCGAGTGGACACGACTTTGATGATTTAGATGACGCAATTATTCAAGCTCAAGCAGTTTTTGCAAAGCCCACCGTAATTATTGCGCATACTATTCCCAGCAAAGGGCTTGGTGTTGCGGAGCGTGATTTTCGGTGGCATGGGATGCCCAACAAAAAAATTAAAATTGAAAAATCAAAATGGAAAATTACAATTTAAAATTTAAAAATGATGAAAAAACTCAGTATTATTGCTATGAAATAAGTGGTACTAACCAAGGTTGCACCTTTTCCGTCGTTCCGCTTCGCTTCACTCCTCCTCAAGGAACGACCTTTTATCAGGAGGTAAAAAAATAATTTTTAACATTTTACCATTGTCATTTTCCATTTTGATTTTTACATTTTAATTTTTATTTATGAATAATGAATTATACTTAAATCCTAAATTATTTTCTGATTCAGAAAATATTGAACAAATGTCAATGCTTCAAGGTTTTGGCGAGGGGTTGTTGGCGGCAGGAGATCACGATAAAAGAATTGTTGCTCTGAGCGCGGATTTAAGGAAATCTACAAAAGTAGATATTTTTGCCAACGAATACCCAGAACGATTTATTGAAATGGGCATAGCTGAGCAGTCTATGGCATCTGTTGCTTCTGGTATGGCGGCGATGGGTAAAATTCCATTTATCACATCTTACGCCATGTTTTCTCCTGGAAGGAATTGGGAACAAATTAGAACAACAATTTGCTACAATAATGTTCCTGTAAAAATTATTGGAACACATGCTGGTATTTTGACTGGAGCTGACGGGGGAACACATCAAGCTATTGAGGATATTGCTCTTGCGAGAGTTTTACCAAGAATGACAGTACTTTCGCCATGTGATGCCAATGAGGCTAAAAGTATGACAATACAAGCGGCGCAAACTAACAATCCTGTTTATATTCGCATACCACGCGGAGATACTCCTTTAGTTACAACAAAAGAAACTCCTTTTGAAATAGGAAAAGCTAAAATATTTTTTCGCCCTGATGGCGATGCGGATATTGGTGTAATTGTTTCGGGACATCTTGTGTATAATGCTATTCGCGCCGCAAAAGAACTTGATGAAGAAGGAATTCGTGTTCGTGTTTTGAATTTATCCACCATTAAACCAATAGACATTGATGCTGTGGTCGCGCTTGCGCGACAAACTGGTAAAATAGTTACAGTCGAGGATCATCAAATTGCTGGAGGGGTTGGAAGCGTTGTGGCGGAGACTCTTGCTTCTCGCGCGCCAGCGTTAATGCGGTTTATTGGTATACAAGATGTGTTTGGGCAATCAGGACGCCCAGAAGAACTTATGTTATACTATAAGATGGATATTAATAGTATTAAAAGTGTTATAAGAGAGTTATATGAAAATTAAAAATAGAAAAATAATAGGTGCGTTGATTATTACTATAAGTTCTTTATCTTTTGCGTATTTTGTTAGCGCGGAAGATGGCTTGTGGTTGGATGGGCAAAAACTATCATCAAATACTGCTCACTCTTTTGATAAGACACCTATGGATATACTACGCGTAGAATATGAAAATATTGAAGAAACTAGAGATAACACAAGTGATGAGAATGATATACCAACAATATCTAACAGCGAAGTATTTGTAAAAGTTATTAAAGAATATTGTAATAAAAAAAATGAAGGATTTGGAGAAGTTGAATTTAGCTTAAAACCAGACACTGAAGCAACTTTTCAAGTTTTTGGTAAGGAATTATCTGGAGCAAGCGCGTCATATACATTTCATTCTGGGAAACATCAACTTCCGACAGGAGAGTATAAATGGAGCGTATTGCCTGTAACTTTTAATTTACCCAAACCATCAGATGGTTATTTTAATATTAAAATAAAATGTGTCAGCCCAGAAATTACTACTAGCCAAAAAACATCGGAAGAAATTTCTGAAGAAACAAAAAAAGACACAAATGATTTTTTAGATAAGGATAATTCTAAAAAAGAAGAGAAAGAAAATAAGCCCACAATTTTACCTACACAAGCTGTTCTTCGTGGTGTGCTCAATGGGACACACAGACTGTTTCTTGAAACACAAGATGCTGTCTCAATTGAATGGTATATAACACGAGATCCGGGAAATACACAAGAATATCTTGGGGCTGCTGTATTTAATACAAATGAAAATCGTTGGGAGTATTCGTGGGATACAACACAAGTACCAAACGGTGATTATGTTTTAATTCCTCAAATTAAATCTAAACTGAATAAAAAATATAAACATACGCCATCTTTCGTAACAGTAAAAAACGAAAAACAAAAAATAGATAATGACATAAAGATTTCCGCCCCTGTTTTGATAGAAAAAATTAAAAAAGAGTCACCACAAATTGCTCTCATAAATGAACAGCACAAAAATGAAGAAGTACATATTACAAAAGAAATAATAAAAGCAACAGCACCTTATTATCAAGAAGTGGAGAAAAAAATTTTAGAAAGAGAAGAAGTAAAAAAAGAAAACAAAGAAGAAGACAAGGAAGAAAAAAAAGAAGAAGTTGTGTTACAAAAAACTCAACTTACAAAAGAAAAAGAAAAATCAGAAAAGTACATAGAGAAGTTGATAGAAATTGAATCCACTAAATTACTTGATGGAGTGTTGCGTAACGATGAAGCCCAAAAAACTCGCACCAAAGAAAAAATAATAGTAGCTGTTACTGACTTGCTTGAACGAGCTGATAAAATTGCTGAAGAAGCAGGTGTTGCAAAAACAAACCAAGATAAAGAAATGATTCAGCGAATGAGAGAAGTAACGCTAACGCAAACGAACAAACTTGCAAATAAACTTGAAAAGGTTATGAAAGAAAAGAAAGAGGTTTTAAGCGCTCGTGTTCAAGAAGATATTTTTAATGATTCCGACAAAGATGGTATTTCTAATTATGATGAAGTTAATATCTACAACACAGACCCCGCTAATGTTGATTCCGATGGAGATGGTTATGTAGATGGAGCTGAAATTTTAGGTGGTTTTGATCCGACACAGCCTGCTGTTGAGGCGACGATTGAATATGAAGAGCCAATAGAGACTGGATATGAAGAAGAAACTTTTTCTGTTCAGAATATTGTTGTTGTCGAGACAAAAACTGATGAGATGGGAGTAGAAACAATTAAAAAAGTCTCAATTCAAGGAACAGCGCTAGCAAATAGTTTTGTAACTTTGTATATTTACAGTACTCCAATTATTGTTACTGTTAAGACGGATGAAAATGGTAATTGGAGTTATGAGCTTGATAAAGAGCTAGAAGATGGCAAACACGAAGTTTATGTTGCGCTTACCGATAATGGTGGCAAGATTTTTGCTAAAAGTAAAGCGTTCCCATTTGTAAAACAAGCACTTGCTATTACGGTTGGTGGGCAAGCTTTAACAGATAATACTGCGGAAGATGTAAATATTTTTGACCAGGGATATTTATATGTTGTAGGCCTGATTATTCTTGTGATTATTGGCTGGGTGCTTATTTTTATCGGTTCTAAACGCGCTAAATTAGAAGATAATGTGATCCAGTAGCTTTATTATCCATAAGCTATGCAAAAATTTTCTTTTAAACATATCTCTAAAGGATTTTCTTTTCTCGGAAAAAATCCTCAAATTATTTATACCATTTTTCTACTAATAGTTATTCCTTGCGCTTTTCTTATTAGCAGTCAATGGTTTTTGAAAGTAGCAAAAAATAATCAGGAAAAACTTGAGCGCGATCGCATTGGGCTTATGCAAGATATTTTTGTAGGGTTTGCTACTTCTTTTGTGGATAATTCTATTTTTTTGCAAGAGCAAATTAACGCTATTCAGCAACAAAATCCAACAATTACCGATTTTAAGGTTCTTAAACGCGAAGGGGAGAACTATCAAATTATCGCTTCTTTTAATTCTGAAGAAATTGGACAGATAGACGATGATGAACAAAGAGTATCTAAGTATAATTTTGCTCGTTCTGGTGAACCCCTTATTTTTCCAGCGCAAAAAAGTGACGGAAGACATTGGCAAGCGTTTCGCGCTATTAAAGATAAATCATCAAACACTATTGGTATGATATATACCGATGTGTCTATGGCGCACATTGATACGCTATTAAAGGAGGGTGTAAAAAAAGCTTACTTATTATTGTTTTTTATAATTATAATTATAAGTATCCTCTTGATTCGCCAAGCGAAAGTTATTGACTATGCCGTGCTTTATAAAAAATTACAAGAAGTGGATAATATGAAGGATGATTTTATTAGTATGGCAGCGCATGAACTCCGTACGCCACTTACTGTGATTCGTGAATATGCCGAGCTTCTTACTGAGTCAAAACGTTTAACAGACAATGATAAACAGTTAACATCTCGTATAAGTTTGTCAGCTAACCAGCTTGGGCAAATGATTAATGATATTCTAGATGTGTCGCGTCTCCAACAAGGACGATTATCATTTAAAATGGAAAAAA
The DNA here is from genome assembly GCA_018814635.1 of Patescibacteria group bacterium. Lineage (GTDB taxonomy): Bacteria > Patescibacteriota > Minisyncoccia > Phycocordibacterales > JAGLOS01 > JAGLOS01. The sequence continues at coordinate 7,170 of JAHIYV010000006.1, forward strand.
CTACCCCCTCAGTTTTAGTTGATGAAGTTATTCAATCTCTCCAGTATATGGCAGAGAAAAAAGGTTTAATTTTATCTTATCAAAAAAACAAAGCCCCTTTTGTTAAAATTGATTCAGATCGTTTCAAGCAAACACTTATCAATATTATAGGTAACGCGATAAAGTACACACCAAAAGGAAGTGTTACTGTTACAACATATGTAGAACGAGACAGTTTTTATGTTCGTATAAGTGATACAGGACTGGGTATTTCAGCAGAAGATCAAAAGAAACTTTTCGCGAGATTTTTCCGCGTAAAATCGCGCGAAACAGAACGCATTAGAGGAACAGGGCTTGGTCTGTGGATTACAAAAACCATAATTGAACAAATGAACGGAAAGATTAATGTAGAGTCTATTAAAGATAAGGGTACAGATTTTATCTTAGTATTTCCCGTGTGCTCATAAATTTTGGGTTTTGTTACTAAGGGCTCTTCCACAAATAACTTCAACAATTTCATCTCATCTTCATGTCATATTTTTCTGAAAAAACTTTTAAAATATACTTATATTCCTCAAGTTTTTATCAGAAAAATCTAACACAAATTTGAGCGAACTTGAGGA
>JAHIYV010000046.1 GCA_018814635.1 Patescibacteria group bacterium
GAGATGAAAAATTTTCTCAAAACCATCGGCTCGAACCGCCGACTTTCGGCGGGGAAATTGGCGATTGATTTCAAAAATCCGTGGAATTATCTTGCCGAAATGCCTGCCGAAGCGAGGGGCGAAGCCCCGAGCGAGGCAAATCACGCTGTAAATAAACTTTGGTGGAGATGGCGGGAATCGAACCCGCGTGCAAAAAATGCTTTAATACGATTCTACGAGACATAGTTTGTTTCAGAAATTTAAGAGTATTATGTAGAAAACCAACAAAACCATAATACACTGAGCCTCTTTAACCTTGAGTTTGTGTTGAGACAGACACATTCTCTAGTCCGAATTTATGACACCCATATCTCCCTATCGGACATGAGAAGAGTGGGTGGAGTTTACTTAAGCGTAAACTGCAGCAAGATCTTTTCTTTGAATAAACGAAAGAACAGGACCTGCTTTTTTAAGTGTTTGTTTAGCACTTATTGTGGTTCAATCTGTTTAACAAGTAAATTGAACTTGGTATCGCACATATTAAAGTAAATCTTTTGTCTAGGCCGATCATCCCCTAAAAAAGCATCTTAAGGGCTCATACGCAAATATGCGCTTTTAGGGAACGGCCGACTTCTATTTTTTCTGAAATATTTTTTTAATAATTCAGAATATTTTATCAAAGAACTTTTTATCTATTTTTTACCTCTCTTGCAATATCTCTCTCAGTATCCCGTTTTTTGATTGTTTCGCGCTTATCATATTTCTTTTTTCCACGCGCTATGGCAATATCAACTTTGATTTTATTATGTTTATTATACATTGAAATTGGCACAATTGTCAACCCTTTAGTTTGATGAGCCACAAGAATTTTATTTAGCTCTTTTTTTGTAAGTAATAGTTTTCTTGATTGCCGTGAATCGTAGTCTGTGGGAGTATTTGCTGATTGATATGGCGGTATATGCGCGCCTATAAGATAAGCTTCTCCCTTTTGAATAATAATATGCGACCCATCCAGCGACCCACCTTTTTTTGTTTTGAGCGCTTTCACCTCAAAGCCACGCAGTTGTATGCCTGCGGAAAAAGTTTCTCGTATTTCATAATTGAAATGTATTTTTTTATTATATAACAAACTTGCCATTACTAAATTATATACCATAAAGAAAAAGATTGGAAAAGAAAAAACTTCATTTTTTTTATTTTTTTGTATAATAGTTTTTGTGTGGTAATATGAGGTGTATTAAAAGTTAAATTATTAAAAATCTTTATGACTCGAATGTATAGTGATTCAATTTTTTGGATTGAAGTGGAAAAGATTAAACCTAATCCATATCAACCTCGCAAGGAATTTGACCAAGAGACACTCAAAGCATTAGCTGAATCAATTCGTCAATATGGCGTATTGCAACCACTGGTTGTAACGCGTAAAGAGTTTTCAAAACCCGACGGAGGTATTGCTGTTGAATATGAATTAATTGCTGGAGAACGTCGTCTTAGAGCTTCAAAAATTGCTCAGATTGCGCAAGTGCCTGTTGTAATTAGAATTGGCGAGAATAATAGTTTGATGAAACTAGAACTTGCAATTATTGAAAACTTACAAAGAGAAGATCTTAACTCTGTTGATAGAGCGCGCGCTTTTCAACAATTTGTTACTGAATTTCATTATACTCATATTGAAATTGCAAAAAAAATTGGGAAGAGTAGGGAATATGTTTCAAATACTTTACGAGTACTTTTATTACCAGAGGAGATACTCAATGCGCTTGTTGATGGTAAAATAAATGAAGGACATACACGCCCTCTTTTAATGCTCAAAGATCGCCCAGAAGAACAAACAACACTCTTTAAAGAGATAGTTTATAAAAAAATAAATGTTCGAGAAGCTGAAGACTTAGCGCGACGAGTTGCCAAAGATAAAATTCGTAAAAATGGTCGCCAGTTTGATCCTGAAATAGTACAAATAGAGAAAACTTTAACAGAACAATTAGGAACACGAGTGCGTATTGAAACACGAGAAGTTGGCGGTAAAATAACCATTGATTATTTTTCTGATGAGGATTTAAAAAACTTATTGGAATTTATTAATAGCGGAATTAATAGCGGACAAGATTCTGATTTAAATAATAGCAAGGTTGTGTTGGGAGAGAATAGTATTGATGATAGTAAAAATAATGGTTTAGAAAATATTGTGTCAACAATGTCAACAGTCGAAAAGTTTGAAAAGGAACCTATTGAAAACGAGTTAAAAAATGAAATCAATGAACCAGCAGGGGAAGCTACAGGGGAAATACAAATACCCACTGAAGAAAAATTAAACACAGCAATAAACGAAACAGCGCCAGAAGAACCAGCAATAGCAGAAGAAATTACAGTGGAAACAGAAATTCCTGGTATAGAAAAAATTAACACAGAAATAAATAATACAACAATAGAAGAACCAGTAGTAGTGGCAGAAGAAATCAAAACAGAAGACGCAGAGCAAGAAAAACTAGTAGAAAAACCAGAAGACACAATTTTTGAAACAAAAACAGAACAAGCCGAGAATAATTTGGGCAATACAAACAATGGCTCCATTTTTAAAAAAGACGAAGATGAACACAGTTATTCAACAAAAGATTTTTCTATTTAGAGCCCGTTTAAAAACTTCATTCCGGCTAAAAATTTTCGCCCAGCATCTTCTTTTACAAAACAATTATTTTTAATACTTACAAAACAGTAATTTACTACTGTAATGTAAGAAAATTTTTTCGTAAAAAAAGGTGCTGGGTGGAAATTTCGCTTCGAAAGCAAGTTCTTAAACAGGCTCTAAAGGAGAATCTACTTCCTTCAGAAATCATATATTTTCAGCCAAGTGCAGAGATGTGTGCTGAAACCACTCTCCTATGTATATTTTTTGTATTTCTATAAAGATAAATTAGTTTATTAGCCACTTAGGGGTGAAACCTCTAAGTGAAAAGTAGTTACTTGAATAGCCACTTAGGGGTGAAACCTCTAAGTGAAACCTCCAAGTGATTGCTTCGTCCAGAATCAGGATATGTTTTTAACTTTTGAGGGTCTGATTCTTTTAAGTTGAAAAATTTGTTCAAAAGAAGTACTATATTTTATTATGCAATCTGATGAAGTTAGGAAGCGATATTTGGCTTTTTTTGAAAAGCGTGGACACATTATCGTGTCATCGTCTTTGATTGTTCCCGAAAATGATCCAACTACGCTTTTTACAGGTTCTGGCATGCAATCAATGTTACCCTTTCTCCTTGGCGAAAAACATCCATTAGGGTCGCGTATTACAGATTCGCAAAAATGCTTTAGGGCGGAAGATATTGAAGAAGTTGGAGATAATCGTCATACTACTTTTTTTGAAATGCTGGGTAACTGGTCGTTTGGGGATTATTTTAATCACGAACAACTACCCTGGATTTTTGAATTTTTAATACAAGAAATTGGTTTAGACCCAAACCGTCTTTTTGTCACGGTGTTTTTGGGAGATGAAAAAAATGATTTGTCACGAGATATAACCTCTGCAGAGATTTGGAAACAATTATTTGCTGAAAAAGATATTGAAGCGCGAGACATAATTCTTGGTACAGAAGAACGCGCCGCGCAGGTTGGTATGCAAGATGGGCGTATTTTTTACTATGATGCAAAGAAAAATTGGTGGAGCCGCACTGGTGTTCCTGATAATATGCCAGCGGGAGAACCGGGCGGTCCTTGTTCGGAGATGTTTTATGATTTTGGCACAACGCATGATGAGAAATATGGTAAACATTGCCATCCTAATTGTGACTGTGGGCGTTTTGTGGAAATTGGAAATAATGTCTTTATGAAATATAAAAAAACTTCTGCAGGAAAATTTGAAGAACTACCACAGAAGAATGTTGATTTTGGTGGTGGACTTGAACGAATAGTGGCAGCGACCAATAATAATTCGGATGTATTTAAAATTGACGCACTTAATGTGATTGTAAAACAAATTGAGAGTTTGACAAATGTAATATATAAAGATAGTGCTACCACCACGCAATCATTTAGAATAATAGCAGATCATATTAGGGGAGCTGTCTTTATGATTGAAGATGGAGTTTTACCATCAAATACTGATGCGGGATATTTCGTGCGGCGTTTATTGCGCCGTGCGGCGCGACATATGGATCTTTTAGGAATGAAAGAAAATATGCTTTTCAAACTTGTTCCGACTATTATTCAAGCGTACTCAGGCGCATATCCAGAACTTGCGAGCAAGGGCGACATAATAACAAAAGAAATTCAACAAGAAGAAGAAAGGTTTAGAAAAACACTTCAGCAAGGGCTGGCAAGGTTTGAAAAAATCAAAGAAAAAGATATTTTGGGTAAGGTTGCTTTTGATCTTTATCAATCATACGGATTTCCTTTGGAGCTTTCCAAAGAACTTGCTTTGGAAAAAGGAATGTCTGTTGACGAAGAGGGGTTTAGGCAAGAAATGAAAAAGCACCAAGAAACTTCTCGTGTTGGGGCTGAACAAAAATTTAAGGGTGGACTTGCAGATACCGGTGACAAGTCAATAAAATATCATACTGCCACACATTTATTACACCAAGCTTTGCGAGTTGTACTTGGCGAAGAGGTTGAACAAAAAGGAAGTAATATCACCAATGAAAGATTACGATTTGATTTTACATATTCGCGTAAAATGACCGAAGAGGAAAGGAAACAAACCGAAGATTTGGTAAATCAAAAAATAGCCGAAGCATTATCTGTTACTTATGAAGATATGTTACTTGAAAGTGCTCGCACGCTCGGAGCTATTGGTTTATTTGGAGATAAATATGGTGATACCGTGCGAGTATATAAAATTGGCGCGCAGAAGAATTTCTTTAGTATTGAAATTTGTGGTGGTCCACACGCGACAAACACAAAAGAGCTTGGTAGTTTTCGTATTATAAAAGAAGAAGCATCTTCTGCTGGTGTTAGGAGAATAAAAGCGGTGTTGTCGGTATTATAATATTTTATCTATATTTAAGTATATAGAATTTATGTCCATAGAACAACAAACAAAATAGCTTGCAAATTATGCGGAGGGGGGAGTATAATATAAAGTAAGGTCGTAGTAAAGTCAGGTCAAGAAAATAATTTAAGCATTCTATTTTTTATAAGATTAAATTTTAATATATGAATCAAGATATAAACAACCAAGAAGAAACAAGCTCAGGCGATGTGTTCACAGATTCTAGCACTGGCGTAGGATTTCAGGAAGGTAACTGGCGAGCACTAAAGTACTATCGGGGACCGCAAAACCCTAAAATAATTAGATGGGCAATTAAATACTCTGGGGGGTTGATTAAAGATGAAAAGCAGGCACTTTATGTAGTTTTTGGATTTATAGCGTTAATGATTATTA
>JAHIYV010000047.1 GCA_018814635.1 Patescibacteria group bacterium
TATAATGGAAAAAAGATTGGTAGATGAGAGTGTTGTTGAAAGCGTTGTGTTCATATTTGTTGTGTTCATATTTTTAAATAAAATGTTATGATGATAATATCTTTATTTTAGCATAAAAGCGCGTAAGGTGAGTTAATAAAACAAAACGAGTATTTAATTTTTTGGAAGAGCGTTTGTTGAATAAGAAAAAATTTGCTCCGCATTTGATATATTTAGGTAAAAAATAAAAATATAAAAATAATTATGATTGAAGACAGATTCAAACTAGTGAAAAAATCAAAAACATTTGCCAGGATTTTAAGAGCGTTTCAACTGCAAAATAAAAAAGTGTTTGATATTGGGTGCGGGTATGGCGAGCATTTGGTAAATTTTGGAAAGGGTAGCGTTGGAATTACAACTACACAGGACGAAATAGATTATGGTAAAAAAAATAATTTACGAATTACATACAGTAATGCGGAACAATTAGACACATTAAAATTAAACGAAAATTTTGATGTAATTTGGGCCAATAATTTTTTTGAGCATATTTTATCTCCGCATAGTTTTTTAATAAAACTTAAAAAATTCTCACAAAAAAATACAACCCTTATTTTAGGAGTACCAGTTCTTCCTAAAATTACAAAATTAGTTTATTTGCAAAAATTTCGTGGAGCGCTTGCTGTTGCTCATATAAATTTCTTTACAAGAAATAGCCTTATTTTAACAGTTGAGCGTGCTGGATGGATAGTTCTTGACGCGCGACCCTTTAAGCTCACTATTCCATTTTTAGATAGAACTTTTGCCAGTTTTGCTCCGCATATTTATATTGTTGCTAAAAATAATCCTGATTTTCAGTATCATGAAAAAAAGCGCAAAGAATGGGAAAACGATAAAATGTATAGTGATTTATTAAAGATTAACAGTTAAGAGCCTTCAGATTCTAAATGATGTGTTTGGTGGTTTGAAAAAATGACAGTTAGTGCTTTGTATGGTATAATTAAAATATAATACATATGACAATTAATGATTTTATTAAAAAAAGACCACACTTGGTTTGGTATACGGATAATTATGATAATCTCTCTCCTGATTCTGTCGTGGAGGCGGTTTTGAATTATGGAAATTGGGATGATGTACAGAAATTAATAAAAATTTTAGGAATAAATACCACGGCTAAGATATTTCAAAAAAACTCAACACAAAAAAGATGTAATTATCGCCAAAGACCGAAAAGATATTTTACATTATATTTTAAGAAATATGCTTCATAAAGAGATATTAACAAGAGAACAAATAGATTTATTGCCCTTAGTTGGGAAATTTGAAAAAGATTTTATTCTCGTTGGTGGAACAGCCATTGCTTTACATATAGGACATAGACAGTCAATAGATTTTGATTTATTTTCTTATGAAGAATTTAAGAATGAAAAAATAAAACGAAAAATATTACGATATGGTAAAATTGAAGAAACTTATGTTAGTGAACCACATGAATATACTTTCTTGATAAATGATGTAAAAATGACTTTTTTAACCTATCCCTATGAAGTAAAAAATGTTGTTTTATTTGACAAGATTATACAGATGCCGGACCTGCTTTCACTCGCCGCTATGAAAGCGTTTGCTCTTGGTCGTAGAGGGAAATGGAAAGACTATGTGGATTTGTTTTTTATTTTGAAAAATTTTCATTCTATGAAGGAAATTTCATTAAGAGGGTTGGAAATTTTTGGCAATGAATATAATGAAAAAATTTTTCGCGAAGCGCTTTGTTATTTTGACGATATAAATTATTCAGAAAAAGTTCAATTTATTTCCGGTTTTGAAATTGATGATAAAATCATTAAACAAGAATTGATTGATTTTAGTTTGAGTTAGGAGATGAAATTAATTTATATAGCTAACGCAAGAATACCCACTGAAAAAGCTCATGGCGCGCAGATTTTTCAGATGTGCGAATCTTTTGCTAATTCTAAACTTGATGTGGAATTAATAATTCCATGGCGGTTTAATCATATTAAACAAGACCCGTTTGAATATTATGGCGTAAAGAAAAATTTTAAAATAACTAAAATTTTTTCGTTTGATTTAATTCCGCTTAATTTTGGCAAATTTGGTTTTTTAATCCAAGCGTTTTCTTTTGCGGAATTTGCGACATATTATGTTTTAGCTAAGTCGTTGTTTGGAAAAATTAAAAAAACAGATATTATTTATTCTCGCGATGAGATTTCTGCAAGTTATCTAAGTATTTTTAAAAAAAATGTTTTTTGGGAAACTCATACAGCAAAAAAGAATTTTATAATTGATTTGTTGGTTCAAAAAAGTAAGGGGATTATTGCTATAACACAAGGGTTAAAAGATTTTTATACAGAAAAATATAAAATAAATTCTGATAAAATTTTAATTGGAGCTGACGCGGTTGATTTGGAAAAATTTGATATAAAAATTTCAAAACAAGAAGCTCGTAAAAAATTGAATTTACCACAAGATAAAAAAATAATTAGTTATATAGGTAAGTATAAAACAATGGGGGAGAGTAAGGGAGTTGAAAAGTTAATTCAGATTTTTCCTGAAATTCTGAAGTTTAATACTAGCGCGTATTTATTATTAGTAGGTATAAACAAAGATGAGATTGATGAAGTGGATGCAATTTTTCAAACACTTAATATAAAAAATTCTCAATACAAAATAGTTCCTCATGTTTTACAAACGACAGTTCCTTTTTATTTGAAGGCAAGCGATGTTTTAACAATGAATTATCCTAACATAGAACATTACGCGCGATATATGTCGCCGTTAAAACTTTTTGAATATATGGCAGGAGGCGCGCCGATTGTATCATCAGATTTGCCAAGCATAAGAGAAATTTTGAATGAAAATAATTCTGTTTTAGTTCAGCCGGATAA
>JAHIYV010000048.1 GCA_018814635.1 Patescibacteria group bacterium
CCTATTCTTTATTATGCATACTTTTTAAAAAATGTCAATACTTAGTCCCACACATGCAAGAATTAATTGCAACACTTGTCTGTAATAATTAGTATACGGGCATTATGAAGAAAATTAATAAGGGTGGCTTAAAAAGCCAAAAACCTCTCACATTAAGAGAGCGTCCCGAATGTAAACTTGAACTGGAACTCTTCTTAAAACATAGCTGTCTTCACTTGAAAATTGCCACTTAGAGATTGAACCTCCGAGTTCAAAATTTCATTAACTTTTTATTTATTTTCCTCTTTTTTGTTTCCAGCTCTCTATTTTTTTGTGATCTCCGGATAATAAAATCTTGGGAACTTGGTATTTTTTGTTGTTAAATTTATAAATTTCTGGCCTTGTGTACATTTCTGATGAAGCAATACGGTTCTCTTCAATTGAATCACTGTTACCTAAAACCAGTGGAACACGACGGGTAATTGCGTCAATTATAACCATAGCGGGGATTTCTCCCCCCGTAAGAATATAATTTCCAATTGATACTTCTTCTGCTTTGAAAATTTTTTTTACTCTTGCGTCAATCCCCTCGTAACGACCACATATAACTATAATATCTGAATATTTTTTACGGAGTATTCCTTCCGCGTATTGATTTGTAAACTCTTTCCCTGACGGACTGGTGATAATTATTTTTGTTTTTGTTTTTGTTTTACGCCGTTGTATTTTTTGTTGAATTTTTTTCACGGCACAAGCGATAGAGTCAACCATCATAACCATACCGGGACCTCCGCTATAAGGTTTATCATCAATTTGTTTGTTTTTCTTTTTTGAAAAATCACGCGGATTATAAAAAGAAACTGCTATCTTCTTTTCTTTAATCGCGCGCGCAATAATTGATTCAGAAATATACGCGGTAATCATTTTCGGAAAAATTGTAATAATATAAAAATTCATAAAAACACTTTAACGCGCATACAACAAAAAAAACGCTGAAAAATTAACCAAGAAGCGACCAATCGTCTTGAAGTCCAAGCGCGTCAAGAATTGTGTTGACAATAACCCATGCGCCGAAAGCTATTAAAAGCCCCCATAAAACACCCCACATAAGTTGTTTCGCTTTAGTTATTTGCCCCTCAACACCTCCAGCTGTAAGCATTAAAAAACCAGCATACGCGAACATTACAGCGGCAAGTGGAATAGAAATATTCAAGAGAAGATAATTAATAACATTATTTACTAATATAAGTAAGTCATTATATGTGCAAGGAAGTTCAGGTAACTCACCCCCACAAGGAACAAGTCCATCCGCGCCAGCAATTATTGGTAAAAAATATAAAACTATGACCGTCAAAATATATTGGGGGCATTTTTTAATTTTTAAGAAAAATTTCATATATTATTCACCTACAAACACTTTGACGAGTTGGCTTAATTGTCTCTCTAGCCCTTCAACCGCTTCATCAACCGAAAACCGACTGGAAAGTATTCCTTCAACGGCATCTCTAAATATTGTGTCCGTATCTTTGGAAGATAAATCAGGCCACGACGCGCTTATATGCGCGGAATCATAAAAAACTGGTAGAATGGCATCGTCAGGTTTTTGCGCTAATAAATCACGATGCGCGGGTGGTAATTGCAATCCCTGTGATAATTTTTTTGCTATATCTCCACTGGTTATAAGTCGCGCGGCATAAAATGCTCCATTTTTATTATTATTATTTCTAAGCACTGCCAAACCGTTTATCTTTCCAAATGTTAGTTTTTTCTGCGCGCCTCGTACTTGTGGAACCATTGCAATATCAAAATCTAGATGAGGATTTGTTTTTTTAATTTCATCATACTCGCTAGCATAACCAAAATAAACCGCGCTTTGACCTGATATAAAAACTTGTTTTGATTGAGGAAGAGAACGGTTCCACGAGTAAGTCGGTAAAGCGGGATTTGAAAACGCCATAAAAAATTTAAACGCGGATGAACCCGGAGTCGCGATGTCAATTCCTTTATTTACATTTACTTCCATCTCGCCTTTGTTAATAGCAATAATTGGCGCGCCAGCCTGCATGATTAACATTGATAGAATATCTTTAGCATGAGAAACATTCGCGTATTGCCCAAAAGGAATTGTGCTGCGACTAATAGTAAGATTGTCACGAATTGTCATGGTCGGAGCAAGAATATTGAAATCTTCCCACACAGATGGAACACGACTCACGGCATGAGAAGAAAAAATCGCGCGATTCCAATACATAACCATTGGATCTATTAAAAGTGGTAAAGCAAGCGCGCCTTCTTTTGTTAAATAAAGTTCCGCTTGAGCTACATATACATCGCGAAACTCTCTTTCTGAAAAAAACTCGTAAGGTATAGGAGTTAAATGTTTTTTATAGTCTATAAATTTACCATGGGGTAATATTATTATATTTGGACCATAACCGCTTGCAAGCGCTTCAACTAATTCCTGTCGCAAGGAGGTTTCCTGTTTTTGTTTGTAAGTAATTGTAATATTGTCTTCAATATCCTTTAGCGCCTCATTAACAATATTCTGCGGAAGAGTTCCCCATATTTCAACACTGCCATAATTTTGTTTTTTGTCTCTCCCTCCCCCACCAAGAGAAAAAACAATAACCGCAATCAATATGCCAACCCCAAAAATTATCAAGAGTATTGTTTTGAATGTATTTGTTGTTTTCATTTAGTTAGTGTGTAAAAAACTAATAATAATAATATAGTGTGTGACACTGGGCATTTATAAATTAATCTATTTTCAAAGAATTAAGATTTACGATTTAAGATTTATGAATAATTAAATTAATTATAAAACAGGCATTTAAAAACCAAGTTTCTAATACAAGTTCAATGTCCAATACTATAAATTTATCCTTAAATCTTAAATCCATATTCTTAAATCTGTTTACTCGGTGTCTGATATGTTTTTACACAGGAACTAATTAGAATAATTAAAATTATTGTTTTTGTACCCTTAGTCTTAGTATTATTTTTTGGTGAAAATAAAACCATAGTGGTGATCGCCCGCAGGAAATTCTTTTTCTAAAAAAAATCCTCCTTGTTCAAAAAGTTCTCGCGTTTTTTCTGGAGAAACTACCATGTCCGGCTGTGGACCTACACCACCATATGAATCTTTCCAATCAATAAAAAGGATTTGTCCTTTAGGCACAAGCACCCTACTCGCTTCTGCAACTACTTCTTTTTTATCTTCCACGCTAAAAAACACATTTGCTATAACCACAATATCAATAATTTGATCCGCCAAACCACTAGAACCAAGAATTTCAATGTCACCCCACAAGACTTTCACATTTGTGAGATTTTCTTGTAGAGCAGCTGTGGATATATTAAGCAAGAAACTTTTTTGCACCTCAATCGCATATACACGCCCTGAGTCTCCAACTTTTTTTGCCAAAGGAATTGAGTACGCTCCAGTACCCGCGCCAAAATCCGCAATTTTCATTCCTTCTATTCTGCCAAGTTGATCAATATTATTTTTGGGGTCAGCAAAAGCCATATGTAAGTATTATAACTCTTAAAAACAAATGAGGGAAGCGATACTATCTCCTGCTCTGAGTTTCATTATTGTCACACCTTGTGTTTGACGACCACATAATCTAATTTCCTTTATTTGCGTGCGAATTACTTGTCCTTTTTTGGAAATAGCAATAAGTTCTTCTATGTTTGCTGTCACAACTTTTGCTGAAACAAGTTTTCCTGTTTTAGCGGTAACCTGAGTGGTTTTAATTCCAGACCCTCCACGGTTTTGAATTTTGTACTCTTTAATAGCAGTCCTTTTTCCAAATCCATTATTACTTATAACTACTATCTCTACTTGTGAATTATCTTTTTTTACTAAACCCGCGCTTATAACAACATCTTCTTTGCGAAGTTTTATCGCGCGCACACCCGCCGCGCTTCGTCCCATTTGCCTCACATCTGATTCTTTAAAACGAATGGCTTGCCCGCACTCTGTGGCTAAAATAACACTATCTGTTTTTTCCACAAACATTGTAGACAACAGCTCGTCTTTGTCACCAAGTTTAATCGCAACCAATCCGCTCTTTCGCACATCTTGGAAACTTTCAGCAGCAACTTTTTTGGCAATTCCAAGTTTGGTAACCATCATAAGAGAAAGTTGCTTTTGGTCATTTATCCCAGCCGGCATTGTAAGAACTGAGGTAACGCGTTCATCTTGCGCCAAAGGAAGAAAGTTCATTATTGACTTCCCTTTTGTTGCTCGTCTGCCTTCTGGGATTTCATACATTTTTATCTGATAGACCTTTCCTTTGTCTGTAAAAAAAAGTAAATTATTATGAGTAGATGTTGATAAGAAAATAGAAATAAAATCTTCTTCTTTAGTATTAAGGTCCACCACGCCCACACCACCACGACGCTGTGCTTTATACTCATCTGGGTTTGTCCTTTTTACATAACCCCCTCGCGTATAAACCAATACAGATTCTTCGTTTGGAATTAGGTCTTCTGTTGAAAAAGATTTAGCTTGATGTTTTATAATTCGTGTTTTGCGCACATCGCCATATCTCTCTTTTATCTCAAGTAGTTCTGTGCTAACAACTTTAAGTATTTTTTTTGGGCTTGCTAGTAGCGCTTTAAGGTCAGCAATTAACGCTAGTTTTTCTTTGAGTTCATTTTCTACCGCTTTGCGTTCAAGCCCAGCAAGTTTTTGAAGTTTCATTTCAAGAATAGCCGTTGCTTGTTGATCAGAAAATTTAAATTCCTTTTTTAAATTCAAGTGTGCCACCTTTACATCTTTAGCTGCTCTAATTAATTTTATAACCTTATCAATATGATCAAGCGCTTTTTTAAGTCCAGCGAGAATGTGCGCTCGTTCTTCCGCTTTTTTGAGTTCATAAGTAGTACGACGAACAACAACTATTTCCCGATGATCTATAAACTCTTTTAAAATAGATTTAAGTGACAGGGTTTGAGGAGCTCCATCCACAAGAGCAACTAAATTAAAATGGAATGAGGTTTCAAGGTCTGTGTGTTTATAAACATAATTTAGAATTTTTTGCGGGAATGCATCATTTTTCAAGTCAATTACAACCCTAATGTCTTTAGTTGATTCATCGCGAAGACCCTTGATTCCTTCAATCTTTTTTAAGCGAACAAGATCAGCAATATTTTCAACAAGTGTTGCTTTGTTCACGCGATAAGGAATAGAGGTAATGATAATCTGTGTTTGTTTGTCCTCAAAAATCTCCGCGTCTCCCCTACACACAACACCACCCCGTCCAGATGTGTACGCGTGTCGCAATTCCTCCTGACCAAAAACCATTCCTCCTGTTGGAAAATCTGGCCCTTTAACAAATTGTAATAAATCATCCGTGGTAGAATCTTTATTCTCAATAAGAAAAACAATCGCGTCAATCAACTCACCGAGGTTGTGTGGTGGGATATTTGTCGCCATCCCAACAGCAATACCTAATGTTCCATTTAACAAAAGCGCGGGGATTGCGGCAGGCAGAACAGTGGGTTCTTTTTTTGTACCATCATAATTCGGAACAAAATCAACAGTTTCTTTGTTAATGTCTCGCAACATTTCAGTCGATATCTGAGACATTTTTGCTTCCGTATACCTCATCGCCGCTGGTGCGTCCCCATCAAGAGAGCCGAAATTACCTTGCCCTGCAACCAAAGGATAACGATATGAAAAATCTTGAGCCATTTTTACCATTGCTATATAAACAGAACTATCACCATGCGGATGGTACTTACCCAAAACATCTCCAACTACCGCAGCTGACTTTCTGAAGCGCGCAGAATATGAAAGTCCTAGGTCGTTCATCGCAAATAAAATCCGCCTGTGTACTGGTTTAAGTCCATCCCGCACATCCGGTAAAGCGCGCATTGTAATAACCGTCATGGCATAATCCAAATACGATTTTTTAACTTCAGTCGTAATACTCACAGGAATAACCCCATCTTTACGCCCATTTTTATCTGAGTCTTTTAAATCTATTTTTTCTTCTTTACCTACCATAACACTTTATTATATCACAAAAACAGCTATTAAGGAAATTAGCGCTATAGATAATAAAAAAGGTTACCGAACATCCCTTGTATAGATAAAAATACTGGTTACTGTGTTGTTATTATTCACCCTGTTAAATAGTCGCAAAGCGAATTTAACAGGGTGAAAATGGCAACAAAAAAAACACTTTGCTTTGGGTTATAAAAAACAACAACATTATTTTTAGACCAAATGCATGTTTTTTTGCTATCGCGTAAAACTGTGCATTTGGGAGATTTTAAATAAATCTATATTATTTTA
>JAHIYV010000049.1 GCA_018814635.1 Patescibacteria group bacterium
AACGCAGCATCCACCCCAGAAACTATGGCAAATGGTGAATACAAAACCAATGGAAATAGCTATGATACCAACAACAACGCAAATGATTTTGTCCTTCACAACCAACCCAACCCGCGTGGTACATCCTTTGTTGGCTCACAATAGACACAATAGAACCGTTTTGATTTTGAATTGCCCAAGGACAGCCTGCTTGGACAGACGAAAAAACAAAGACAAGGATAAAAAATATGAGCACTAATTTAAAACAACTCAAACAAGAATTTCTTGAATATTTGGAAATAGAAAAAGGACGGAACCTCAAAACAATTGGGAATTACAATCATTATTTGACGCGTTTTTTGGATTATTCACAACTTACAGATCCAGCTGGTATAACAGATGAAGTTGTGCGTAATTATCGTTTATGGCTAAATCGTCAAATTGTTTCTGTGAAACACGTTTCACGTGCAACAATTAAAAAAAACACTCAAAATTATCACTTAATCGCGCTTAGAATGTTTCTCAAATATCTATTACGCAGGAAAATACAGTCATTATCGCCTGATCAAATTGAATTGGCAAAAGTACCCCAAAGAAGCATTGATATGATTTCCGAGGCCGAATTAGAGCGGTTACTGGTTGCGCCGTCCGGGGAAAGTGTAAAGGATTTGCGCGATAAAGCCATATTAGAATTGCTTTTCTCAACAGGGTTGCGCGTTTCCGAACTATGTTCTTTGTCTCGTTATATTGATTTAAAAAAAGATGAGTTTTCAATTCGCGGAAAAGGGGATAAAATAAGAGTAGTCTTTTTTTCGCAAGAGGCCAAAGATGCTGTCAAAAAGTATCTTGCTAAAAGAACTGACATGGACGAAGCATTATTTGCTAGTTTTAACGCCATACGAAAAGATGCGCATAAAAAAGAGTCTTGCCGACTGACCCCAAGGTCTGTGGAACGAATAGTTAAACATTACGCTATAAAAGCGGGGATTTCTAAAAAAGTTACACCACACATCATTCGTCACAGTTTTGCCACAGATTTGTTACAAAATGGAGCTGATTTGCGTTCTGTGCAAACAATGTTGGGGCATAGCGATATTAGCACCACTCAAATATACA
Organism: Patescibacteria group bacterium; assembly: GCA_018814635.1. Classification (GTDB taxonomy): domain Bacteria; phylum Patescibacteriota; class Minisyncoccia; order Phycocordibacterales; family JAGLOS01; genus JAGLOS01. Next base: position 1,096 of record JAHIYV010000049.1, read on the forward strand.
CACATATTACCGACAAACGCCTAAAAGAAGTACACAAAATGTTTCACGGGAAACATAGAAAAGAAAAATAAATGTTTCATATGAAACAGGATAATAGACTTGTCCCGTAATTAGTTTCGTAGCGAAATTTCCAGATTTTGAGTAGAATTTTTTATAAATTTTTTAAGTTCACCCTGTTAAATAGTCGCGAAGCGAATTTAACAGGGCAAGTGCCTAAGTATAGACGTAAAAATTTAGAAAAAATTATGCCAAAATATGAAAATTGTAGTAGGAACTAATTACGGGACAAGTCTAATATGCTTCACAAACCATCCAAGGGTAGTCCTTGGATACAAAACTCTGTTAAACGCAATCTTTTTTTCTTTTTTGTGCTTCTATATTTCGTAATTCTTTTTCTCCAAAACCAAAATGGTGGCCAATTTCATGATAAACTACTTCATAAACAAGCTTTTTTAGTCTTTTTTCGTCAAAACTAGCCAATTTTTCTATGGGTTTTTGAAAGATAGTAATTTTATCAGGCAAAACACCAAAATAACCAGATCCTCGTTGTGTTTTTGGTATACCCTCATAAAGTCCTAGTAATACCTCATTCATTTTTATGCCCACCTCACTTGCTTTTTCTCGTCGCGCTTCGTCTTCAACAACGAAAGCAACATTTTTCAGCACCACTACCGCTTGTTTTGGCAGAGAGGTTACGGTATTTTGGACTAGTTGTGTAAATGCTTCTTTTTGCATTTTGAGGTTATTATTTTACTCCGTGTCTATCTCGTATTTCTTTTAGTTCTTCTCCTTCCTTCTTTTCTTTTTCTTGCTTACCTTTATCTGAAAGCCGTTTTAAGTCGCTTATTGGGAGTTTTACTAGTTCTTTGGCCCGTTTCACGAGAAACATCTTATTGTTGTTGTCGGGGTCGTTTAATGTTTCTTCAAGAAGCGCGTGTAAAATAAACCCGATTTTAGGGCCTGGGGTTTCATGTGTAACATCCATTATTGTTGCTCCGTCAATTTTTAGCATTTGCACCGAAACAGGGGCACGCATAGCTTCTTCTATCATAGATTTGTATTTACGCAGACGATAAGGACTTTCTTTAGGTCTTCCCATACCAATTCGGTCGCACGCGCGTACTTTCATAAGATCCCAAACATTTTCAGGTTCTACATTTCTAACAATTCTACGAACAGCGGAAAGTGTTATTTTCTCTATATCTGAGAAAAACAGGTGAAATCTTACCAATTTAGAGACTTTTATAACCATTTTTTTAGGAAATTTAAGCCGTTCCATTATTTTTTGTGTCATTCTGCCCCCAACAACATCGTGTCCATAAAAAGTATAGTTATTCTTCTCTTTTGACCATCTTCTTGTTGCTGGTTTTCCAATATCATGAAACAATGCCGCAAGTTTCACATGTAACGGCCACTCTCTGTTTGTGGCATGCCGTAACGATCGCAAATTATGTTCCCATACTGTATAAACATGGCTACCATTTTGTTTTTTATCTATACCTTCTTCTAGTTCTGGAACAATATATTGAAGAACCTCCAATTCGTGAGCAAGAATAATGCCCTCCATGGGTGTTTCTGATTCAATAATTTTAACAAATTCGTCACAAATTCGTTCTTTTGCGATGTTTTGCAAGGTATAAGCTGTTTTTTTGATGGCTTCTTGTGTTGATGGAGTAATTATAAAAGACAATTCTATCGCGAGTCGTATCGCGCGTAACACCCGAAGAGCGTCTTCGTTAAAACGGTCATAAGGGACACCCACAGTATTAAGGACATTGTCCTTTATGTCTTTTTGTCCTTTATAAGGATCTACAAAATGTCCTTTAGAAACATTATATGCGATTGCGTTGATTGTAAAATCACGTCTTTGTAAATCCTCTTCTAATTTATTGCTAAATGTTACACTGTCAGGTCGTCTGTTGTCGCTGTATTTTGCTTCAAGACGATAGGGCGTAACCTCAATTATTTTCAAACTTTCATCTTCTGTATTTTCGTTTACAACCCCAACTGTTCCATATTCGTTTTCATAAAATGTTTTTTCAAATAGGGGAATGATTTGTTCAGGTATTGCATTTGTCGTTATATCCCAATCTTTTGGTTTTTTATCAAGCAACATATCACGAACACATCCACCAACCAAAAACGCTTCAAAACCCGCTTTTTCTAACGCCCTTGTTACATATGAAACTTCTTGAGGTATTAAATTATTTAAATCTTTTTCGTTTATCATTTTAGTTTTTTATTTCCAAAGTATATCCAGCAATCTATTGGAGTCCAACTCCAATAGATTGCTGGATATATGTTTTTTCATTCTACTGTATATTAGGTTAGTTTCCTAATTAGTTCCTACCACAATTTCTATATTTTGATTTTTTACGAGTTTCGCGGTAGTATTGGGTTGCGCGTGAAATCATATTGTGCGCAGTAAAAAAAGCTCCTGTGGTGAAATGGATATCACGCAACGCTTCGGACGTTGTATTGTGGGTTCGAGTCCTGCCAGGAGCACCATTTCCCCACTTGGGTGTCGGACACCCAAGTGGGGAAAAGAAAATTTTTTAATCAAGGTCGACAAATTATTTAAGTATACGAAACCAATCAATAAAACTATGCCTGAAAAAGTAGAAAAAGGTCCCACTCCAGAAAATTTAGAGGAACAAAAACGTAGAGAGTGGCAGGTCTCAATGGATGAAGAAAATCGAGTACTGGCAGAAGTCAACAAAGTCTTTGATAGTACACCAGATAGAGCAGAAGCCGAGAAAATCGTGATAGAAAAGTGGGCTCCTTTAATGGATGAAACTATGAAGAAATCTAGCGAAGCCCTGAATACATGGTTTGATGCAATGCGTGAAGACTACGCACGCATGAAAAAAGAACTGGATGACACGGAAAAAGATTTGGGCAAGGAGTAGTTTGTTGTCTTTTTTCCAAAAACCGGTGCTGTATTTTTAGGGTTTTTGTTCATTTGGTTTTTATAATTACCCCCAAAGAAAAACTTGAGATTGTAAAAAAGCGAGGCGAAATGTGTTTGGGCTAATTCAAGAATACAGCACCATATTTGCCACTTGGAGGTGTTGCCACTTGGAGGTGAAACCTCCAAGTAGTAATCTTTATGTTTTTTGATAGACAAACAATGTTTCAAAATTTGGGGTTTTGGAAACTTTGTGATAAGTAACAATTTTTTGTGTTGGTTTCCATGTGGAAAAATTTGAAGTGTTGGTAACCACAATTGCGCCCTGCTTTAATTCTTTTTGCAGTTTCTTCTCCAGTGGTGGCATTATGTCGTACCAAAGATAGGTGTAAATAATATCTGCATTGCTCAAATCCACATCAAAAATATCTTTTTGTAAAAATTTAAGATCTTGTCGAAAAAGAAATGCTCTGATTTTAGCAAAGAAAATACGCGCCGAATTATTGTCTACTGCATATACACAAAGAGCGGGAAA
>JAHIYV010000050.1 GCA_018814635.1 Patescibacteria group bacterium
AAATGCGCAAACATATAGCGGCTTGGTTAAAACATAGAAATAAAATGAAAGCCGGAATAAACTGGAAATTTACCAAAGAACAGGCGGAAATAAAATTTAAACTTAACCATAAAACACAAAAATTAAATGAATGAGATAGTACCCTGTGAACAACGCGTTCACAGGGTACTTTTTTTACACACATTATTAACTCAATTTGTTGAATCGTTAACACTCTTTTTATTTTAATAAGTCATCTAGCTCACAGGCCATCAGGGCTGGTTTATTGAGAACAATCTGCTCTTTTTGGTTTAAGTTATCAGTTGTCGTACGGATGAGTTTAGTAATAATACTATCGCCAAGCATTATTTTGTTTGTTTTCTTAAAATAATTTTCTGTTTTTTGAAAAAAGAGCGTGAGAAATTGTTTTAGTTGATTACTTAATTCTCCCAATTCAAGTGTAGTTTTTTTAATTACATCCTCATTTATTGGTACTCTTAGATATTCACCGGCTTGTACCCATTCCCCAGTCACGGAATAAGTAATACGAATAGTCGCTTCTTCTTCTGTGTTATATAAGTAAGTAAAAGAAAAAATACCCGCGCGAAAATCCTCGCGCGTAATTACTTGTTGTAAACTAGTTACCACGCGAATTTTGTAACCATCAAGAAGTTTGAAATAGCTTTCCATCCAATTTGTGAGCCAATTTTTAATATACGCGCTATTTGTAAAGAGAGGCAGAAGATCCTGCTTGAGATTTGTGTTGCTTGCTTTATTTATCTGAAGAGTAAGTTTGTCAAAAAGCGCTCGCGGATCTTTTACGGCAATGCCCTTAGCAATAAGATAATCAAAATCCGGTACCACTTTTTTATTCATATACCAAAGTAGATCATAAATATCACGCCCTTTTTCTTCATAGATAGCTTTGCCTATTCCGCGAGTTCCTCGCAAAAAAATAGCTGCAATTTTGCTCGCCATAAGGGCTGACATATTATAAGTTATAATTACAAATGAAAGCTGGTTATGGTTTATTGGCCTTCGTTCAGTTACTGTTTTTGGCGCAACAAAATAATTGAGATCAACTTTTACATGCACTTGTTGTGAAGGATGCCCAAAACTTAATTCCTCTCCAACATTAAATTTCAAAAGCAATCCCCTGTCAGTGTTTATTTTTATTGCAAGAAAATTATCTTTGGCGCCATGGGTATTGGTGAAGTAATCCTCGGTTTCTTTTTTCAGCTCCTCTAAAAATTCTTTTGTTATCGTATGAGAAATTTCAAAATCAAGATCAACTGACATACGATCAAGTCCATGGATAATGCGGAGCGCGGAACCGCCATACATAATCCATTTACTATATTTTGGCTGATGATAAATAAAATCAAGAACATAAAACTGCAATTCTTCTTTAAGGGTGTTGCGACGCGTTTCAGCATCAATCTCGCCATAAGCGACAATGTCATCTAGTTTTCTTTTTAAGACGGAAAGAATTTGTTCACTCATATTTAATATATTTTTTAATTAGTTTATAAAATTTATCCTGTTCCTTTTTATCCATTTCCTCAATATCTATCCGTAATTCTTCAATTAAAATTTTTATCTTTTCAATTTCAACTCCACGAAACTGACGAGTTTTAAAATATAGCAAGTCAAACAACGCTTTTGAGGGAGTGGCTATAAAAAAATCAAATTTTCCTTTTTCTAATAAAAAATCAGAAAAAAGTTTTTTGTTAATAGATTGATACGCAAAATTGCCAGCTCTTGTCTGGTAATCTCTCGTCACCTTAAGTGTGACTGAGGTAATTGGATATATTGCCTCTGTGGTAAGGTTGTAATACTGAAGAGCCGCCCATGAACTAACATACGACGGGGTACGGATTATATTAGCAAGATAAAATGAATAAGAAATATCATTTTTGTTTTTATCAAAGAAATCAGCAGAAACATATAGACCATTTTTGAGATGATAAATTTCTTTGCACTTCAAAAAACGACTGATATAAGTATCCACAGTAGAATCCTTAAGTTCCAGCTGTTTACCAAGTTGATATACAGTGTTCTTTTCAAAATGAGGCAAAGACTTTAGTTGTGCTAAAAGATTTTTTTTGCTTTTCATAACTATGACAATAGTGTACCAAAAATGAAATAGTATGTCAATGGTTCGTTGTTGGTTCGTTGTCGGGGGCTTGTTTTCTATAATTATCTTGATGGGAGCTCGGCTTCCTTCACTGAATTTAAATTTGAGTTTGCCAAGGCCCGGCCTTGGCAAACTGGCCTTGGCAAACTGTCTATGGGATGGTCTGAATGGCTATTTATATGGCTATTTATATGGCTTTTTTCTTGTCCAAGGTTTAACCTTGGATTTTGATGGGAGCTCAGCTTCCTTCATTTCCTTCATTTCCTTCATTGATTTGTGGCTTTTGTTTATCTTTGAGCCTGTTTTATTTACTGGCGCGTTTTTTGTCTAAAAAACTTTGTAAAATTATTGCTGCCGCTGATGCGTCTAACATTTTATTTTTTCCTTGAATTTGTTGCGCTTGATGAGAAGTTAAAAATTCGGGTTCTAGATATATTGGCGTATCAATTTCTTTTTTGATTTTTTCTATAAAAATTTCAATGTCTTTCATTAAAGGATTGGGTTCTCCTTTGAAATTAAACGACTCCCCTATTACAATTCCAGCAATATCTTCTTTTTCATATATTGTTTTAATTTCATCTATAAGATTTTTGGTATTAGACAAAACACTTCTAGGAAAAGCTAAAGTGTTGTTGCTATCAGAAACCGCAAGGCCAACCCTTTTTGTTCCATAATCAATACCAAGAAATTTCATATCTCAAGAATTATGTTTCAATTATAGTTTAAAATACAAGAAGTTGCGGAGCTAGGAACATTAACCCGCCAAGTAAAAGCATCAAAACTCCACCAACTAGCAATGATAATTTAGAATATTTTTGACTGTGGTGTAATTTATCAAATCCATATAAAGCGAAACCAAAAATAACAATGTCATCAATCATATACGCAAGAATGTATAATAATAAATATCCTTGATGCGCCCAAAAACTAAGCGTGTTAATTTCAAGAATTTTAGTAAACGCCTGTGGAATACCAATGGAACAAGCAAATTCAATAATATTCACCGAAAATGCTATCCCAATAACCCCGATTATAGTGGCAAGTGTGACTGGAGAATTAACAAGTTTATGTATTCTATTTTGAATACCCGCCTGTTGTTCTATGTTTGTTACATCGCAAACTAATTTATTTCGCGTTTTTTTATACTTATAAAGAAAATATAAACCACTTCCGATTGAAAGAAGTCCAATAAGGGGTGTCACGATAGTATCAAGTTGAACAAAATTCCAAGTCTTATACCAAACATTCAGTATTAAATAATACATTATTGCTTCGGCAATAATAAAGAGTCCCGCAACATAGAACATTTTCTTTTTATTCCCAATTTGCATCAAAATTAAAAGAAAAGTTACAAGAACCCAAAGCGCGCAAGGATTAAAACCATCAACCAAACCAAGAACAGTTGATATTGAAAAAAGTGAAAAATTTTCCAAATTAATCTTGCCCCAAAATGGTAAATTGACTGCAATTTCTGTTTGTTCTGTATTCTCTGTGTTTGCTTTTTGGTTAAGAGCGCTAGGATTTAAATATGCTTCAATATCATAATCATAACCGTTTTTAGCTCGTTCAACCGCTCGTATTATTTGTTCTCCTGTTGTTTCTTTTGAATCAAACCCCGGCATAATTTCACCTCCAACGAATGTAACGGGAGTTCCAAGTGGCAATTCAGATGCCTGTAATAAATCAACAAAAAGTTGATGCGCTTCTTCATCTTTTCCAACATCATAATATGTTACTTGAACACTAGGTTCGGTTGATAAATACTCATTAAGAAATTCTTTTTCTCTCTCGCAAAAACCGCAATCTTCCCTGCCAAAAACATAAAGTCGTGCTGTGGTTACAGGATTGCCTCCAATATCTTGAGCTGAAACCAGCTCGGATTCTGTGTTTTTGGGATTTGTTATATCCGCACCAGAAGAGGAGCTATTTATCACGGCAGCTCCCACCAAGGTCGAATCCACGGGTAAACTGGGAGGAGTTGCAATATACGCATACGCCAACCCTACAACAGTCCACGGTATAAGCAAAAGGAATATAAAAATTTTCTGTATTCTTGATATTTTTCTTTTATGTTTTTTCATCTATATCTATCATTATTGTTAGACACTAATTATTATCCCCAAAGAATACCATTTTATAAAGAAAAAACAAAAAAAATTCCATGGTGTTGTTTTTGAATTCAAAGATTAAAATTGCTTTAGCCAAATTTTTTGGTAGTATAATAAAAGTGTTCTTATAAAAAAGAAAAGGAGGAGTGGCTGAGTGGATAAAAGATAAACTGCTTTATGTTTTATCCGCAGCGAAGCGAAGGTGGCAAACACGAAGCCACTCGTCCGCGACTGAAAGGAGTGGCGACAATTTTATATTGGAGGAGTGGCTGAGTGGTTGAAGGCGACGGTCTTGAAAACCGTTGTACGGGAAACTGTACCGTGGGTTCGAATCCCACCTCCTCCGCCAATAGAAACTTCGTCGTTTGAAAGGATTGCTCCGCGCGGCCGCGAGGCGGCCGCGCTCCGCAAAATGATTCGTCGCTTCGCGGCGAATTGGCTGGCTGGACAAAAATCAAAGACGGCGGATTTGTTACGAACCAGAGGGTTCGTTCCGATTTTTTGAACAAATGTTTTGATTTCGTGATAATTTTCCGATTTGCTCAAAAAATCGGCTTGTTTCGTATCTAAAATCCATTCCCGTAGGGGTTCGACCCAATTTTTTCTCCCGCTTTCAAAATCTTTTTTCTTTTGTTCTAAAACGGCAGAAGCGAGCAAAATTTCATCTTTCTTTTTGAGATAAGCTTGTTTTGGTATGTCGCCGTCTAAATATGTGGAAACTAACTTTTCCATTTTTGCTTCTGCCGTTTTGATTTGTTCGGAAAGATTTTGAACATCGCTTTGCGACGCCGAACTTTCCTCGCGTTCCCATTCTTTTGCGCGTCCCAACATCCAATCAGTCATTTCGTCGCAAAGCGAGATTGTTTGAAGCCGTGTTTTAATTTGCCGCGCTAATTCCACTTCTTGGATATAAGGTTGCGAACAGCGGCCGCGCTTTTTGGAGCAGCGGTAATAGCGATACTTCGTTCCCCAACGATTGACTGCCCACTGCGCGGAAATCATACTGCCACACTCGGCGCAACGGAATAATCCGGTAAACGGAAAATCATGTTTTGCACGGCGGTGGCGCGACCGCTCTTTCGTTTTCAAAATATTTTGCACGGCTTCAAACAATGCGGGAGAAATAATTGGTTCAAAGTTTCCATCAAACCATTCTCCTTTGTGTTTCAGAAAACCGAGATATGCTCTGTTTGTTAAAAGTCGTTTGATGGAAACTTTGGCGAGTGGCGTTCGGTTTTTTGAAGTAACGCCGAGATCCGCCAAAAATTGCGCCAGAGAAACAAAAGAATATCCGCCTTTCGCGTATTCTTCAAACGCTAACTTTACAATTCGCGCTTCGGTGGGGTGCGGTTCAATGTTGCGTTTTAGCGGATTGTTTTGATAACCGAAAGGCGCGAGGCCAAGCCATTCTTTCCGTCGCAATTTTTGGCGGATTCCTCGCTTGATATTTTCAGCCAAATTATCCGAGTAATATTTACTTTGTCCGAACGCCACTTGCAACATAAATAACCCCTGCGGGGTTGGTTCAAACCAAAATGTCGAAAAGCGCAAAGAAATAATTTTGTGAGTATCAACGGCATAAATAATTTGTCCGCCATCAATACTATTTCTCGCGAGGCGGTCAGGATGCCACGCTAAAATTCCAACGCCGTCGGATTTTTCAACCTTCGCCATCATTTCGCCAAACACTTCTCGCCCCGGCGTCTTTGCGCTTTTCGCCTCTTGAAATTCCTCAAGAATTTCAAAATTTTCTCTACGCGCCAATTCTCGTAACTCAAAAAGCTATGCCTCAATAGACATTACTTGTCGATCGTCATCTTCCGTTGATTTACGAGCGTAGAGAAAATATTTTGGTTTGATATTCATATTGTTTTTAGATACGAAACAAACAAATCCGCCGTCTTTGATTTTTGCCCAGCCAGCCAATTCGCCGCGAAGCGACGAATCATTTTGCGGAGCGCGGCCGCCTCGCGGCCGCGCGGAGCAATCCTTTCAAACGACGAAGTTTCTATTGGCGGTGATATTCTACACTTTGCGCGAACCTTTTTTGAACGAAACGGCAACTGATTCGCCCCGCCGCCGCTCGCTAACGCTCGCCACCCCGCAAAAAAGTTTTCTTCGCATTTTTTATTTTGCGCGCGCCCGATTTTTTCTTCTAAAAGGAAAAGAAAACTTTTTTGCTGGGTTCTGCTCTGAACGAGCAGGGCGGCGGGGCTTCGCTTCGGCTCGGGCATGGCGGAATTCCCCCCACACCCCCCTTCCGCCTCGCCCTCGCTTTCAACGGCGATTTTTTCGGCAGGTTTACAATTCTTTTCCTTGCCCCTCCCTCCCTGCGCGAAAAAGGTCAAGGAACTCCCTAAAATTTGTTGAGTAAAAACTAAATTCATGTTAGTATAGTGATGAGGGTTTAAATCAACGCTCATACTTATACTATCATACTATGGAAAACAAGCAGTAAAGAAAAAGAAATTGGGGATAAAATAAAAGTATTGCGAACGAAGCAAGGGCTAACGCAAGATGCGCTCGCTCGCAGATGCGATATTCCCTATACAACGCTAACCAAGATTGAATCAAATGTTATAACAAAGCCGTCAATTCAAACAGTTACTAAAATTGCGGCTGGTCTTGGAATTAGCATAGATGAGTTAATCAAATAAAAACTATGGAGAAAATAGAAGGACAATTTGAAAGTAGAGAAAAATACGGTGAAAATATCGAGATGATTATCGATTTAATTAGACACGCAGAAAAAAGTGATTTAGAAGGAGGCCTTACAGAGAAAGGAAAAGAAGAAGCGAAAAAATACGGGGAAAAAATTAGAACGGAATTTCCTGAATCTGCTGGTGTAAAAGTTTATCATAGTGGCGTTAAAAGAGCCGAAGAAACTGGAAAATTACTAAAAGGAGAAAGTAAATTTATTGAGCGCCAAAGAGAACCCTTAACATTGATTGGGAAATTATCTAAAGAGCAGGGAGAAAAGTTAATCGCTTTGGTTAATAAACAAACCTGTGATGAAACTGAAGCAATACAAGCTCTTATTGATACGGGGGATAAAAAACTGGATAAAGAAACTGCGAGCTCAAAAGAATTAAGTCGCGGAATAGCGGAACAAATACTCACATTGGTTAAAATGACGGGCAAATTTAAAGAAAATTCAAAAGTAAACGTTGCGTTAATTTCTCATAGTGGAGTAATTGAACATTTTTTAGTAGATATACTAAAAAAACCAAGAGAAAATTTCCTTAAAGAAATAAAAGGAGCAGTTGATTTTTTAGAGGGAGCTCACATCACAGTCCAACGACAAGATAAAGAAACCGTTAAAATTCTTTTCCAATTCAGAGATTACGAATTTGAAATCAACGAGCAAGATTTAGAAAAAATAATCAATGAATAAATATGTCTTGGTATAGAATAGCAGAAACTTCGGCTGAAAAAGCAAGTTTTCTTATGCTGGATTTGTCCTACTATCCAGCATTTTTAGAGTTGAAAAAGAAAACCAGAATGATGGAAAAGTTTGCGTCATATACTGATCGCAAGAATAACTTGGTGAGTGAATTTATGAACAACGATGATAGGGACAAAAAAGCTGTTTTTGGATTCAAGTTTTTTACTAATCATAAAAATTTTTACCAATACAAATCTGATATTAAAAAAATAATTGAAAGCACAAATCAATATAAGAAGTTTGTGGACACATTAAATCTATACAATATTTCGTCTTATAAATTCATTGATTTATTTGAAAAAGGAAAAATAATCTATCATAAAGCACTTAGCACTTACTTGCTTTCTCAACCCGAATACACGGCAAGTATTGAAAACCATATCAAAGACAAATTGCTAATGTTTGTACCGAAGGAAGAAATGGAAGAAATTTTTATCGCCCTTATTTCATCTACTGATAAATCTTGTTTGGAGCAGGAAAGAATTGACTGGTTAGGAAATGTTATTTTGCCGGCAACAAAGAAATATAAAAAATTTAGTAGCGTTAAAAATGATTTAAATGTTTTTAAAAAAATTAAGGAACATATTAAAAAGTATAAATACTATTCCGCGAGTGTTGAATTTGATCTATGGGATGAAAAACATTACCAAAAAATAATGAAAGATGATTTTATTCGTGGTTATGACAAAACCTTGGAAGAATATTTAGGTATAAAGAATAAAACTAAATACATTCTAAAAAAACGAGATGGGATTGTAAAAAAATATAAAATTAGCTCGGATATTTTAAAAGTATCAAAAATTGTTTCTGAATTAGGTTTACTAAGAATCAATTTACGAATTTTAGGGTGGCAGTTTTTCAATTATCTTTTTCCCTTGTTGATAAACATCAGTGCCAATAAAACAAAAACTCCGAGAGAAATGGTGAATAAATTATCCTATGTTGAATACATTAAATTTTTAAAAGAAAATAAAACTTTGAATATAGCGAATAGAACGAAGAAAAGCATAAATACACTTGTGTTAATTACTCCAAAATTTGGGTATGAGATTTTCCATGGCAAATCAGCCGATAAAAAGTTTGATTTAGAAATTAAAGAAAAAATAGAAAAAGTACAAAGTTTTAATGGCACTGTTGCTTATAAAAGGGGTGTAGTTCAAGGAAATACTTTTTTATTTATTTGGGGTTCAAAAGATTTTAATCAGAGAATTTACAATTTCCCTAAAAATGCCATTTTGGTAGCCGGGCAAACAAGGCCATTACTAATGCCAGCCATTAGGAAAGCAAAAGCTATCATTACTGACGAAGGTGGATTATTATGTCATGCGGCAATTGTTTCAAGAGAATTAAAAATTCCTTGTGTCGTTGGTACAAAAATTGCAACAAAAACCTTAAAAGATAATGATTTAATTGAAGTTGATACAAATACAGGTATTGTAAAAATTTTAAGGAAAAACTTATGAAATTTACCAAAACTTTTAAACGATTATCAAAACGGGATATTTTGATTGCTGGCGGTAAGGGTGCTTCGCTTGGAGAAATGACCCAAGCAAAAATCCTTGTTCCGCAGGGGTTTGTTATTTTGGCTTCGGCTTTTGATAAGTTTTTAGAGGAAACTGATCTTAATATTGAAATTGAAGCTTTACTCCATAAAATTAATTTGCAAAATGTTAATTCTGTTGACCAAGTTTCAAATGAAATTAGAGATTTAATTTTAGACGCCGATTTCCCAAAAGATATTGCAAAAGAAATACAAAAAGAATTTTTCAAACTCAAATCAAAATATGTTGCGGTTCGTAGTTCAGCAACAGCCGAAGATTCAAAAGTTGCTTCTTGGGCCGGAGAATTGGAAAGTTATCTTAATACAACAAGAAATAATTTACTTAAAAATGTTAAAAAATGTTGGGCTTCGCTTTTTACTCCGAGGGCAATTTTTTACAGATTGGAAAAAAATCTACACAAATCAAAAATTTCAGTAGCTGTGGTGATTCAAAAAATGATACAATCAGAAATCTCTGGAATATGCTTTACGGTTCACCCAGTTACTAAAGATTACGATCAGATTATTATTGAAGCTGGGTATGGTTTGGGCGAAGCCATTGTCGGAGGAATAATCACGCCTGATACTTATGTTGTTCACAAAATAGAAAAAAATATTTTAGATAAAAACATTAGCAAGCAAAAGAAAATGATTGTTAAGAAAAAAGACAGAAATATTGAAAAGCAAGTTCCGAAGTCAAAACAAGAAAAACAGAAATTAAGCGATAGGGAAATATTAAGCCTTTCCGAAATTTGCAGGAGAATAGAAAATCATTACAATTTTCCGCAGGATATTGAATGGGTGTTTGCTAAAAATAAGTTTTATATTGTACAATCAAGGTCAATAACGACATTGTAAATTTTTAGACAAAACCTGCCGAAAAAATCGCCGTTGAAAGCGAGGGCGAGGCGGAAGGAGATCCGCTATGAGAAAAAGTCAAGCGATTTTGTAAATAATTTGTTTAATCAAACAACAGGCAAACGGTATTCAGTTTTATGCTTCAGCATCATCCAGACGACATTAACCAACTGACGGCGCAGACAGACTAAGG
>JAHIYV010000051.1 GCA_018814635.1 Patescibacteria group bacterium
TTATTTATTTTAAATATTTATTTTAAAAAATCGTACTGATTTTTATTTTTTTATTATGGCATCACTTGAAGAATTACGAAAAGAACGGTTGCGTAAATTGGAAATTCTACAAGAAAGTGGAATGATTGTTTATCCTTCTTTGTCATCTCGTGAATTACCTTTACGGGAAGTAATTAACCGTTTTGATGAATTATCAAAACAAAAATCAATTATTGTCGCGGGAAGAATTTTAGCTCTTCGTGGTCAGGGGGCGATACTTTTTTTGGATTTGTATGATGGTACGGGTCGCCTGCAAGGACTTTTTAAGGCGGACTCAGACTCAAATAATAATTTTGAATTATTTAACAAAACAGTTGATATAGGTGATTTTGTTGAATTAAAAGGAACACTTTTTATTACAAAACGAGGAGAGAAAACATTGCAAGTATCTGAATGGAAAATGCTTACTAAAAGTATTCAACCATTACCTGATAAATGGCATGGTATTACTGATGAGGAAACTCGTTACCGCAAACGATATCTTGATATTTTATTTAATCCAGAATTAAGAGGAATATTAGAAAAGAAAACACTATTTTGGGATGTAACTCGCGCTTTTATGAAAGACAAGGGGTTTTTTGAGGTTGAAACTCCAACACTTGAACTAACAACTGGTGGAGCAGAAGCGCACCCTTTTCAAACACACCATAGAGACTTTGACCTTGATTTATATTTGCGTATTTCAGTTGGAGAATTATGGCAAAAACGCCTTATGGTAGCTGGGTTTGAAAAAACCTTTGAAGTTGGGCGTGTTTATCGCAATGAAGGCAGTAGTCCGAATCATTTGCAAGAATTTACGAATATGGAATTTTATTGGGCGTACGCGGATTATGAAAAGGGTATGCGTTTAACACAAGAACTCTATCAAACTATTGCTGAAAAGGTATTTGGCACAATGAAATTTACCACAGGGAAATATAATTATGATTTGTCGGGGGATTGGCCACAAATTGATTATCAAGAAGAAGTTTTACGGCAAACGGGGATTGATGTGATTACTGCAACCAAAGAGATAATCATTGCTAAACTTAAAGATCTCGGTGTCGTTTATGATGGCAATAGTCGTGAACGACTTACCGACACACTTTGGAAGTATTGCCGTAAAAATATCTCAGGTCCTGTTTTTTTAATAAATCATCCAAAAATTATTTCACCTCTTGCGAAGTCTATGCAAAACCGCCCTGATTGTACGGAACGATTTCAAATTATTATTGCGGGAGCAGAAAATGGTAATGGATATTCTGAGCTTAATAATCCTATTGAACAAAGAAAACGCTTTGAAGAGCAAAGAGACCTTTTACTTTCTGGCGATACTGAAGCAATGATGCCTGATTGGGAATTTGTAGAAGCATTAGAACATGGTATGCCACCGACTTGTGGTTTTGGTTTTGGAGAGAGATTGTTCTCATTTATGGTAAATAAACCAGTGCGTGAGACACAATTTTTTCCGCTTCTTAAACCTAAGGGTTTGTAAACAAATAACCTCCACAATTTCATCTCATCTTCTTGTCATCCCGCACTCTGACACGAGATCCAGAAATCGTATTATACTCCTAGATTCCGTTTTTCAACGGAATAGACTTGTCCCATAATTAGTTTCGTAGCGAAATTTCCAGATTTTGAGTAGAATTTTTTATAAATTTTTTAAGTTCACCCTGTTAAATAGTCGCGAAGCGAATTTAACAGGGCAAGTGCCTAGTATAGGCGTAAAAATTTAGAAAAAATTATGCCAAAATATGAAAATTGTAGTAGGAATTAAGGGACAGGTCTAATACCAAACCCAATTAACCGCCTCCCCATATGACCAATCCAAGGACGGTCCTTGGACAAATTTAGATAAGCTTAAACATCTACGCTTTTGTTTAACACCTTACTCACCTTACGCGCGCATTTTTTTGTAAATAATTGTGACTGCAACATTAGACACATAGTACAGTAGGAAGTCTATAAAATCAAGATGAATGCTGTAAA
>JAHIYV010000052.1 GCA_018814635.1 Patescibacteria group bacterium
ATTTTTAATATTTTTTTTCAAAATATTAAAATGCAGTTTTGTGGGTTCAAAAGAATGAATTGTACCACACTCTTTTAATAACCTATGAACTAAAAGAGTATAGAATCCGTGATGAGTACCAATATCCAAAAAAATATCATCTGGCTTAATATTTTTTAAAATGAATTTAGTTAATTTTACTTCCGCTAAATCAGTTATAGCACCATAAAACCACAAATCTTCATCACAGCTAAATATATGCATAGAATAGCCAAAAAAAGTCTGTACTTTTAAAGGAAAGGTATATTTACGCTTTAAAATATTAACATTAAATTTTATTAGACTTCTTTTAATTGGCTCTTGTAAAAATCTTTTTACTCTTAATAATAAACCATTTGATTTAAACAAATTATTATTTGCTTTATTATTAAGAACAGTATCAAGGGATTGAAGAAGATGTTTTGTTTGTTGATTGTAATTTAATAAAGAAATTTGTCGCATAATTTTATTGATTTTAACTTAATGTCATAATAGACTCTAAATATTTTATGTTAACTTGACGACTTTTTTGAATATTTTGTCTTTTTTTATACATTTTCCAAAAATTTTTTAATACTGTCCCTCTTGCCCAATTCCTAATTTTAACGTCTTCATTATATCTATACTTCGTTATAGCTTTTGTTAAATCTTTTATTCCCCACCAAAAATTAAATAAAATAATTGTTTTAAAATACTTTAATATCAATGTGGTTGGAATATCTTTAATTATAACATAAAAAACATTTCTGGCTTGTAATTTTTTGACAAATTCACTTTTTTCGCCAGCACTGCCATGGCCAATGTGATAAATAATAGCAGAAGGAATGTAAAGGCATTTAAAGCCGACCAACTGTGCTCTAAAATTTAGATCAACATCTTCGTAAAAAGCAAAAAAATCATTATCAAAATAGCCAATTTTGTCAAACAATTCTTTCTTATAAAGATTTGCAGCTCCGCAAGGTCCAAACACTTCTTGCTTTTGATTAAATTTCGAGCTATCTTTTTGATAGTGGCCTATTCTGAAAGCAGATCCAGTTATATGAATACCATCGCCAGCGCTATCAATAGTATCTCGCTTGTCAAAACAGAGTATTTTACAGGCAAAAAAATAATATTTAGGATGTTTTTGAGAGGCAAGATATAAATTTTTTAACCACTTCGGATGCGCTTCTGTATCATTATTAAAAAGTGATATATAATTACCCCTTGCTTCCTGAATTCCAATATTAACCGCCTTGGCAAAACCTGTATTTTCATTCAAGGCAATAATTTTTATTTCAGGATAATTTTTTTCTATAAATTCAATCGAGTCATCTTCTGAAGCATTATCAACTAAAATTATTTCAAATTTTTTAAATATCTGTTTTCTTAATGAATCAAAACAAGTTTTTAAATATTTTTTGCCATTCCAGTTAGGAATAACAATTGAAATTTCCGGCTTCATAAGCTATTAAAAATTTTAATTAATTTAGAGACGTTGACTTTGTAAGAGTAGTTTTCTTCTATTGTTTTTTGGCCGGCTTGCCCTAATTTTTTTCTTAATTCTGGGCTTTGAATTAATTTTTTTAATTTTACTGCATATTCTTCGCTTGAACTAGCTAAAAACCCATTTACTCCATCTTGGATTAAATAATTATTTTCACCAACAGGTGAAACAATCGTCGGTATTCCACAGGCCATGTATTCTATAGCCTTAAAAGCGCATTTACCTTGATTCCATTCATTATTTACTAACGGCATTACTCCAATATCAAACTGCTGAATACAGCTTGGAACAACAATAGAATCACTCCAATTCAAAGAGTCAACAAATTCTACTTCTAGTCCTTTTATGCTGGAAAATAAATTATAAACAGGCTGATACTTTAACGCGCCAACCAAAAAAAATTTAGCTGATAAATTATCGGTAATAATTTTTCTAAAAGGTTCTTTTAATAATCTTAAATTTTCAAATTGATCTTTTGCGCCACCTATCCAGCCAATAACAATTTTCTCAGTGTTTCTAGAATACTCTTTTGAGAATTTTTTATACTTTTCAAATTTCACGCAAGTGGGAACAATATAAACATTTTTATTGTATTGTTTAGCCCAATCTCTAAGAGAATGACTGCCAACAATAATTACATCTGCTAATTTTGTTAAAATTTTTGTTTTTAAAAAAGAATGTTGATAAATTGCGTCATCAAAATCAAAAATCATTTTTCGCCTAAAAATTAATTTATGTAAAACAATTAAAATAAAAAAATATTTATTGTAAATCGCTCGTTGTAAAAAAATAATATCAGTTTTTTTTATTTGAGTAAAAATTTTTAAATACTGAAAAATTAATTTTGATTTTTTAGGCCAAGGCGCTTCTGATGTTAAAACAAGCGGAGGCTGATGGACAATCGCTTTTATATTTTTTTTATTTAATTCTTCAGCTACAAAAAAAGCTCTTTGCCTTGAACTTCCCGCGTTTTTATCGCCTTTTGTAAAAAAATGAATAGTCATAATATAAATTTTATAATTTTTTCTGCTCTTTTTTGCCAAGTATAACTTTGAACATCTAAAAACGCTTGTTTTGAAATTCTATCAGCCAGGTCCGAATTTTGCAAAACTTGTTTAATTCCGTTTGCCAATGCTTCCGGGTTATCCGGCTGAACTAAAACAGAATTATTTTCATTCAAAATTTCTCTTATGCTTGGCAAATCTGATGATACAATCGGCGCGCCTCCTGCCATATATTCAAAAAGTTTTAACGGCGACATATATCGCGCGTAATGTTCTATG
>JAHIYV010000053.1 GCA_018814635.1 Patescibacteria group bacterium
ATATACTTTCTGAGCTTTCTTTGATGAATAAACAAGTTTATCAAACTTGTTTATTTCTCCGTTTCTTTCTACTTCATTTTTGATTGTGTCATATTTTCTTTTTAACCATTTTGCTATGTAATAGTATGATTTTCCTCTTCTCCATAGATCAGCAATAATCGCTCGTTCTTCTTGAGAAATTTGTGTATAATTATTCATGCAAAAACTTCATTATTTTGTTAATAATATCGACCTTTTCAAAGCAGATATTATTTTAACAGGAATGAAGTTTTTGTTTTAAGGGATTGTTCCCGGTTCAGATTTGAATTCAAGGGGTACTCTACAGCATTTATAAATGAAACTATAGCTCATTTTGGATCGTCCACTGAAGATTTTATGAACTTATGTAAGCAAATGATATTTAAATCTCTTGATCGCGACAGCATCTTTCGGAAATATCATTTAACTATTGAAACTTGTGATGATCGTTGGGGTGATAAAAAATTTACGAAGAAGGTTATTACCTTGTATTACAACAATGATGAAGTATCAGAAGGTGTTTTTATGGATAAATTTCCCAAAAAAGATGGTCAATTTATCACCGTCTCTGAAATTAGTTGGGGTAGAGAACGGCTAAATTGGATATATAGAAAAAAACAGGATCAACCGTATTTCACAGGTTTTGAAGAATTTTACAAAACTGAAAATAAAGATGAAATAGCAAGAGTGATAGATCCGATCAGAACAGCAACTTTAATGTTTATGCAAGGAATTATACCTTCTCATAAGGATCCTGGATTCAGGCTAAGGCAATTAATCAAAAGATTCTTTGAGCATAATAGTCAATTCTCATTTTCCGAAGATCGGTTACTAGAATTGTCTTGCGACTTTTAGGTTGAAAACCATGTTCAAGCTATAAAAGGAAAAAAAGAAATCTTGGATCTATTAAGAAAAGAAATGATGCGTGCTCAAAATGTATACATTGTAGGTTGTATCAAAAAAGAAGTTGGTAAAGAGATCAAGGTTGATGTCAATCTTAGTACCGATGAATTTATTAAAAGAATTTATTCATCGCCGTCACAGGATATTACTGAAATTGTAAAAAATATCAATATAAAAAACTATGATGAATAAACTTTTTTTGAGTAGCGGTGGTGACATAGAGACATCGTATGCCTTCGATGAATTATTTTTTTGTGCACTACCATTAAAAGCAAATATCCTGTATATACCTGTCGCAATGGCAACCACCATGGCAAAAAAAGAGTCTTGTTTTGACTGGTTTTCAAAATTAATTTCACGTCATTCGACAGAGGAAAGAGATATTGATTTCTCAATGTGGAATAATGGCGACACTCTACCAAATTTATATGATTATGATGCTCTATACGTTGGTGGTGGAAATACATACCGATTAGTATCTGTGTTAGAAAATACGGGGATGTTACGTGCTGTAAAAGAATACATAGACGCTGGCGGAATCTATTTTGGCGGTAGTGCTGGAGCCGTAATTGCTGGAAAAAGTCTGCGAACAGTAGAAG
Organism: Patescibacteria group bacterium; assembly: GCA_018814635.1. Lineage (GTDB taxonomy): Bacteria > Patescibacteriota > Minisyncoccia > Phycocordibacterales > JAGLOS01 > JAGLOS01. The sequence continues at coordinate 1,521 of JAHIYV010000053.1, forward strand.
AAGAGAATCTGGGAAATTGTACAGATCATATTGGTATGGATTTAATGAGGGATATTTCTGTATTTCCACATTTTTTAGATAATGATGAGCAGAGGAACAGGATTATCGCTATCAATAAAAATAATAATTTAAAGATTGTTGCGCTTCCCGAAGGTTCGGGTCTTGTTGTCGGTGATGGTACTATAAATGTTTATGGTAACGCATATGTATATGAGCATGAAAAGAAAACTCTTATTTATAAATCTCGGGAAACTCTCAAATAACTCTGGACATACGTCACGATTGCGCTATGGGTTAGAAGTATTGGGCAAAAATGCCGATGTTTCAATTCTCTCCCTAACGGGTGAGGTTGATCAAATTTCTATAGAGAGATACAGTAAAGTTCAATTTTATAATCTACCGATTGAGTTCCGTGGTTGGAGTGTGGTCGATCTGGATCACCTGCTAGGACAGATACATGAAAAGATTAACCTTTGCAATCCAGATATTGTTATCTTGTGTATAGAGATTTGGGACTTAATCGTTGGGTTACAAAAGGAATTAGCTGGTAAGATAGCATTTTGTGCGGTATGTCACGCCGTTCCATTTCTGGGTTCTCCGCTACACCCGACAAAATCCTTTGAATCAGAGGTGAAGAAAGTTCTTAGCGAACGAGTAGCAGAATATAGAAGAAATTACATCTTTGAACATTACAAAGAATTTCCTGAAGTCATTAACTCCAATATACTCATAGCAAATAACGCTACGGTTTCTTATTATTTTAAAAATTATTTCCCAAAATCAACATTTTGGGAACAAAGACCACACGTTACGATTGATTCTCATCAAGATTACATGATCTTAAAATCCGAATACGATTTTTGCTATATGGCGAGAATGGAAAAAGGAAAAGGACTGGAATATTTAGATCAAATACTCATTGAGATATCGACACGTTTAGGAAGAAAGATTAAAGTTGCCATTATGGGAAGGGCTGATGATAAGTATTCTAAGTGCAAACTCAGACATTTAATTCAAGCTGCAAATGAATTTTATTCTGTTACTTTTTTTGGTTGGACTGATGATAAGACTAAGGCTTATGTACTGCGTAAAAGTGGTTGTTTTATTTACCCTTCAATTTATGATAATTTTCCGACAGTGGTGAACGAAGCCCTTGCGTATGGTTTGCCGGTAGTATTATGGGATACTATTTTTTATAGAGCCAACTATCGTGATGTAAAATCTATATCGGCAACCCCATTATTTAATATTAAAACTTTTGCTTCAATGGCTGTAGATTTATTAAAAAGAAGGGCTAAATTAGGCCATTATTCTTTAGAATATGTTAAGAATAATGGTGATTCGGATTTGGTGGCAAAAGATGATCTTAAACTATTTGAGAATATAATTAAATATTATGAAAACATTAAACAATAATTTTGAAAAATATTTTCCAAAAGAAAATACTATAGTTATGTTACATGCGCATGCTGATGATGAATCTTTTTTATCTGCTGGTATTATAAACGAGTTTATAATGCGAAATTATAGTATCTTGTTGATTTATTTGGCCACTAGCCTTGTTGTGGGAGAGGAGAAAACAAGCATTAGACAAAAAGAACTCTTCCAAGCTTTAGAGTTACTAGGTGTAAAAAATGTAGAGTTTCTTAAATATTGTGAACCTAAATATGCAGAAAATGGTAAACCTCTTCATCAACAAGCAATCCAAGAAGTATCAGATGAAATAAAAAGAGTTATTCAAAAAAAAGGAATAAAAAACTATATACTTTTTTCCTACGACAAAAATGGTGGTTATGGAAATAAGGATCATTTGATAGTGCATAAGGCAGGAAGATTGTTGTTTAAAAATTCGCCAACCCTACGTTCTTTGTTTGAAGTTACTATTCCTAGAGAAATATATTTAGATTGGTTCTCGAAAAAAGAAGGTGAGAATTCTAAAAAATATTTACCGAAACTGAATTATTGGTCTACGGAATTCGGACTAGAGAAAAAAGAGATTAATTATTTATACTCATTAAATTTTATTCAGGTCGATAAAAAAAGAAATGCGTTAAGTAAGCACGAATCACAAATAAAAAAAGATGAATTCCCTCTGGCTCTTAGAGATAATGACTTTCAGAAATTATTCGGTAAGGAATATTTTGTTTGTGTAGGCAGATCTCTTGTTTGAGTATTTACCAATGTTCTCTGTCGAAGCCACAAAGTTTCAAGCCACCACCAAACGCTGAGAGGAAGCGCCTCGTCTCGCCGTGAGGACAGAGAAATGAACAACGCTAAAGAACCACAAATGATATAATGAAAATGTTCATTTCGTAGTCTGAAACGGCGAAGCAAAACCAAAAATTTCCTTTCCATTTTTTGTCGGCTTCTTACAGAAGCTGTCCACTCATTGGGCTTTTTACTTCGCTCCGCTCGTAAAAACCCTCAATGAGTCTTGCGGAAGCGTCCCACGCTTCCTCACCCC
>JAHIYV010000054.1 GCA_018814635.1 Patescibacteria group bacterium
AGATTAAGAAAAGTGATATTGACGAGATAGAAAACAAGTTAAATAACAGACCCAGAAAGAGACTTAATTATTTAACTCCTTATGAAGTTTTTGTTAAAAAAATGAATCCGAAAAACTTCCCGGTTCAGAGTTTAATCTAAGGCTCCAGTCTGTTATATCAACCCATAAGTCTGCTTTAGCTACATCAACTGCATAATAAATTAACTTTATGCGATACGCTCCTTCTTTCACTTGTTCGCCATCATTACCCTCATATTGCATGATTTGTTGAGACCAAGAGCTAATATATTTTTTTACTGACCCTAAGGTTGTTGCCTTTTCAACCCATTTTGCTGGAGAGTCTGATGGTGTTGGGGCAGGAATAAAAATACTTAGTCTTTTTGCACTCCATTCATCATTTACCTTATTTTCAAGAACATTGTCAATGTTGGCTTTCGTGAACCTTTGAGTTCGACTAAATTTTGGCATATTGTTTTGTTTAATTTCTATAAGTGTTGACGACATTTTTAAATTCGTCTATACTGGTAGTATAATCGAAAGTAAATCGAAAGTCAATAGCCATAAAATTATGCCTACAAAAAGACAAAAACAAATACTAGACTTTATCACTTCTTTTCAAAAAAAGAAGAGTTTTGCGCCTTCTTTCGAAGAGATAAAAAAGCACCTCAAACTATCCTCTGTTTCTACGATCCACTTCCACATAAAAAAACTACAGGATGAAGGTTTTTTAAACAAAGGCGAAAATAGCCCAAGATCAATTTCAGTATTTGAAAGCCAACAAATGGTAAAAATTCCATTGATGGGGACAATTGCCGCTGGTCAGCCAATTGAGGCTATTCAAGTCAAAGAAACCATTGCCATACCAAAAACAAAAGTAATGAAAGGCGGAAACTTCTACGCTTTGCGAGTGGTCGGAAATAGTATGATTGACGAAAATATTAATGATGGTGATGTTGTTTTAGTGAAAGAACAACAGTTTGCAAAAAATGGGCAGAAAGTTGTTGCCCTAATCGACAATTATGAAGCAACCTTGAAAACATTTTACAAAGAGAGAAATCAAATTCGCTTGCAACCAGCCAATAAAGAATACGAGCCAATTATTATAAAAAAGGGTGAGCAAGAAATTATTATCCAAGGGTTAGTTGTCGATATAATTAAAAATATAGATCTTGATTTCTCGGAAAAACTAACATCATCAAAACCCACTGCTCTGAATGAAAAAAAATTTATTGGAGAAAATCAGATTGTGTGCGGAGATGCGATTAAACTGCTTGATGAAATAAAACCAGATTCTGTTTATCTAGTCCTTTCGGATATTCCTTATGGAATATCGCTTGACGATTGGGATGTTTTGCATGCCAACACGAACTCTGCACTTCTAGGAAAATCACCAGCGCAAGAAGGAAAAAATGCTTTTAAGCGAAGAGGAAAACCTATAAATGGTTGGTCAAGCGCCGATAGAAATATACCAAAAGAATATCAAGACTGGTGTTATTCTTGGGCGAATAAACTTTTTCCTCTCGTAAAAGAAGGCGGGAGTTTATTTATTTTTGGAGCAAGAAGGACATTGCACCGCGCACTCGTTGCGTTTGAGGAGAGTGGTTTTTTAGTGCGTGATGTGTTGGCGTGGGAAAAATCAAGCGCACATCATAGAGCGCAAGCAATAAGTGGCATTCTTGAAAAAAGAGGTCTAACAAAAGAAGCTAGGGAATGGGAGGGTTGGAAACTTGGAAATCTTGCGCCTATTTATGAGCCAATTGCTTGGTTATTTAAACCATATCAAATAACTATTACCGACAATGTTTTAAAAAATGGTGTTGGCGCGATGAATGTTGAAGAATGTTTGATTGAGGGAAAATCTCCTACCAATATCTTGAAATTTGGTTTTGAAAGAAATGAGGGCAATTTTCATGAGGCGCAAAAGCCAGTAGCATTGCTTGAATATCTAATAAGATTAACTACCCGTGAAAATCAAGTTGTCTTAGATCCCTTTATGGGATCTGGTTCAACCTTGGTTGCCGCAAAAAAAATAAACCGAAAATATATTGGCTTTGACACATCAGATAAATATTGTGATATAGCAAAAAAGAGGATAAATGAAAAATAC
>JAHIYV010000055.1 GCA_018814635.1 Patescibacteria group bacterium
AGATTAAGAAAAGTGATATTGACGAGATAGAAAACAAGTTAAATAACAGACCCAGAAAGAGACTTAATTATTTAACTCCTTATGAAGTTTTTGTTAAAAAAATGAATCCGAAAAACTTCCCGGTTCAGAGTTTAATCTAAGAAAGAAAATTTGAATTATAAATTAGAATGTTACAATTATCTTTTTAATCTTTTAAAAAAGAAGGGAGGCAAAAATATCATTTTGATAGGTGATTTTAATATCGCTCATACAGAAATTGATTTAGCTCGACCAAAATCCAACCAAAACAATATAATGTTTACCCTTAAAGAAAAACAGCAATTAGACAAACTCATTAAATTGGGGTTTTCTGATACTTTTAGAAATTTTAACGAAAATAAAATTAATAATTATACTTGGTGGCCATACTCTTTTAACGCAAGAGAAAGGAATTTAGGTTGGCGTATAGATTACATTTTTACATCAAAAAAAGTCACCTCACGATTAAAAAATGCTTTCATTCTTAATAAAGTAAAAGGCTCAGATCATTGCCCTGTTGGAATAAAGTGGAATAGAAGACCATATCAATAAATAACAGATTAGAAACCACCACTTGGGGGTGAAACCCCCAAGTAACGACTTAGGGTGATGTTGCGATAGTGTAGAATAAAAAGATGGGCATAATTGAATAATCCGGACTGTTGTTTTTTTGTTGTTTTTTGGCAAATTACTTTGCGTGTCTTTAGATTACTTGCTTTGCTCCTTTTGCTCTTTTAATCAATTCATCTCTTATTAACTCCGCGTCTTGTCTGTCTAAACCAGGCAATCTGCCTTCGCTTCCAAATTTTGATGCCGCGCCTGCTGCGCCATAACCTGCGGTGTGAATTTGAAGATCACTTAAACCCAACAACCTGTCTATAACCCCACGATATATATCAACATTCTGTATGCGTTCATAGGGTATGGAAATATATCTTTTCCAGATTATTCCTTGCTCTGCTCGATATTCACTTTCAGTCAATTCGTATCTATAAAAATGATATGTTAAACGAGCAACAAGATAAGCAACTATCATTAAGATAACGAAAGTTAAAATAAACCAACCTAAAAATGGCCAACCGACAAAATCTTCTGAACTTTTACCAATAGCACCAAGTTCAAACGCAAATTTAAATGCTACAAACATGGCTATAAAAATAGCAATAGCTATCCATGAAATGATCCTAGAAAAGAAAATCAGCCAAACCGCGCGAGGGTGTAATTGTTTCATATTTTTATTTGATGTTTTTTATTATTTGTTATTATTAAAGTATTCATTCGACTTTTTTGCATTATACTTCTTTTATATAAATAATATAAAATTACTCCGTACAATATATATACACTCAACATTAAACAAAAAGAAAATTGGGGAACTGAGAGTGTGGCAAAAGGAAAACGCGCGAATAATTTTACGATTGTAATTTCATAATAAAGAAGTATGAATGTTGGTAGAGCAACAATTAATGAAAGAGTAGTACTTGCAAATCCAAGCATACCGGTAAAAAATCCTAGGAGCATAGTGGCAGGAATAAACACAAGCACAAGTAAATTTACTATCAATGCGACGATGGATACTTCTCCTATCATATAGAGCAAAAACGGGAAAACGAAAATTTGAGTAGCAATAGTTGCTGCTACAATTTCACGGAAACCAAAACTTTTTGGAATAAATTTCAAGCGCGCTTCAAAAAAAGGCGAGAGCAAAACGAGCCCCAGCATCGCCAAAAAAGAAAGTTGAAAAGATGGATCAAACATCACTATATACGGATTGTGTAATATCATCAAAAAGCCCGCTATAAAAAGTAGCCGGAGGATATTTATTTCGCGCCCTAAGGCGCGACCAATTATAATTAATATTGCCATAATTCCCGCGCGAACAATTGTCGCTCCAGCACCAGTCATCATTACAAACAAACCAACACTTATAATACCAACAATGGCCATCACGCGCTTTGGAAGAAATGAAAAAAGTCGCATTAAAATAATAACAATAATTGTGACATTGTAACCAGAAAGAACCACAATATGAATTAGTCCTGTTGCGCGAAAATCGTCCAGTAATTCTTTTCCAAGAGATTGTTTCGCTCCAACAGTTAGACCACCCAATAATGCCGAGTACGGTTCATGAAGTACGCGAGAAATGTTTTCAAGAAATTGTTTCTTCCACAAAAAAAGTTTGCTTTTAATCCAGTTGCCATCATTGTGGCGAATTAAATTTATTTTAGGTTTAAATATCTGATAATGAATACCGTCTTTGGCAAGATATTTTATATAATTAAATTCTTTACCACCAACAGCAGTTTGGTTGGAAGAAAAATTTTTGGGTGCATGCAAAATTCCCGTTAAGGCAATTCTGTCTCCATAGTTCCATCTCGGATAAAAATCTGTGGTTGCAAGAATTTTGGTTTGAATGTCAGCACTTTCATTATTAAGAAATAATTTATCAAGCGCAATTACAATCTTTACGCTATTTTCTCTTTCGTCTGGTTCGTGAACAATAACTCCTTCTAAAGAAATAGTTGTGTTTAAAAAACTATGTAATGGTTGCGCTAAGTGTGTTGCGCGTTCCGCAAAATCTAAACGAATCACACCAAACGAAAACGCGAAAATTGCAAATATAAAGAGTAAGAGTTGTGAAAGAAAAACACCACTTTTTTGCCATGCCAAAAAACTCAACAACACAACAATCACAATAAGAAAAAACGGGAACAAAATTCCAATATCAATAAAAAAACGAAATACAATACCAAAAGCAAAACTTACAACAAAACAATACAGTGTAAAATTTTTCATAGAGTTCATGCACAACCTAAAAACATTAACAGAAAAATAGTATAGGCAAAAAATAAACCCGTTCAGATATCACTTGGGGATGCCACTTGGGAGTACAACCCCCAAGTGAATTATTGGTCTTCAAAAGATACGCCCCATTCGTCTAAAATATTTTTTTCGTCTTTCATAGAAATTGTTTTGCGAAACTTTGCTTTTTTGTTTTTCACGCGAGCTTCACATTCCGCCCACACAGTATGTCGTTTTAGAATTCCATCAACGAGTGAAAGATATGAGTACGCCTTTTGTTTTGCGCGCGCTTTTTTTTCTAGCAATTCCGCGGATATTTTTGTATTAACTTTTTTTGATAAATCAATTTTATAATCACTTACTGCTCCGTTAAAAAGTGTTTCACTTCCTTTTTTTGCGAAAGCAACAGCAATAACATCTGCCCTCTCATTACCCGCATGCCCTATGTGCCCAGCAACATATTGCCATAAAACATCACCAAACCGTTTTCGGTTTTTTTCTTCTTCCACTAAAATTTCCCATAGATCACGATTCCACACGGATTCTTTGGTGGCGGTCTTCCAATCTTTTTGTTGCCAACCATATACCCATTTTGTAATTCCATTTTTAACATATTGTGAGTCGGTTCGTATTTCAATATCACCTCGCGTGTCGTCCATAGCACGCAGAGCTTCAATCGCCGCAGTAAGTTCCATGCGATTGTTTGTCGTTTTTTGTTCCCTCCCACCAATTTCCAAAACTTTATCTGACCCAAAAACAACAACAGCTCCCCACCCCCCTAATCCCGGATTTCCAAGAGAGCTCCCGTCCGTAAAGGCAATAATATTATTTTTCATTTATTGATTATACATTATAAATTAAAATATAAAATAACAATTATTACCACTTGGAGGTTCTGCCTTCCAAGTGACACATTTACGAGAGACGAGGGAATTAAACAAAAAAATAGGGCCACTCCCTAGAGAGAAGTGGCCCGTGTACGACATAATAACTTAAAAAATAGCTTCAAAACTTTTTACTTTTTTACTTATACCTATACCTACTTACTTTGCTTATGCTTATTTAATTGTATGAACTATTGCTACTTTTAATTATAAATAAAATAAAAAAAGTAGTCAAATTTTTTAACCATTAACATTTGTGGATAAATTACATAGGGAGAATATCCACAATGCGAAGACGAATCTCTGCAAAACCTCTGAAGAAAGCTTTTTCTATTGTTGCTACTAAATTAATTTTTTGTCCTGCTTCAAGCGCAATGCCTTCAAAAGAACTCTCGTTGATAAAAAATCCTATGGCTGATATTTTCTTACCAGCGCTGTTGAAAAAATCTAACCTTAAATGATTTTTTTGTTTACCAAATTGAGATACTGTATTTACTTCAATGTTATTAAATAAAAATTTTGGCTTTTCATTCCCTACGCCAAAAGGAGCTAGTTGCTCAATTATTTGATTTGTCTGTCTACTTACATCATCCAAAGAAAATTCATGGTCAATAAAAATTATTTGCTCTCCCGATGTTTCTTTTATTTTTTTATATGCTTTAGAAAGAGCTTCTTCAAGGGTGTGTATATTGTCGCGCATAATTGAAAAACCACCCGCCTTTTGATGTCCACCAAACTGTGAAAGATTTTCTTTTGGTAAACCCTTCATAAGTTCAAGAACAGAAACGCTGTTACCACTTCTGCACGATCCTTTGATGTTTTGATCAATATCACAACCCCACACAAATGCAGGGCAAGAATATTCTTCTGCAAGACTGCTCGCGATAAGTCCCAATAAGCTTGGTTTCCAATCTGGCGAACCAATTACAATTACTTCTCTAAGGTCTCTTTTTTTTAATCTCTGCTTCGCATCCTTTACCATTGCGGCAACATATCCTTTGCGTTTTTGATTAATGTTTTCAAGATGGTCTGCAAGCGTTTCCGCTTCTGCGTCGTCATCTGTTGTTAGAAGTTCAAAAGCTTTAATAGAATGATCTATTCTGCTCGCCGCGTTAACGCGCGGAGCAATCATAAAAGTAACATCGTCTTCTGAAAGAGTTTTTTGGTCTATTTTCATTTTTTTAAGCAAAACACGAAGTCCTTTTCTTCTGCTTTTTTGTAAAACTTTTAACCCAAAATAGGCAAGCGCGCGATTTTCTTTTTGTAGCGGAACCATATCAGCTAGCGTAGCGAGTCCTGCCATATCTAAAAGCCACTTCTCCCAACCAATTGAAATTTCTTTAAAAATCTTTTGTTTACGACCCTCACACAAAAGCGCTTGGACTAGCTTAAACACAACCCCCGTGCCAGAAAGCATATCGTCGGGGTAAGTATCTTTTTGTTGTTTAGAATTTAGAATAGCATACGCGCGCGGAAGCACCTCCTTTCCCTTCTCTTCGTTGGGCAAATGATGATCGGTGATAATCACATCTATTCCCTTTTTTTGCGCAACTTCAACCGCCTCTATATCTGTAATCCCCACATCAACTGTAATAATCAAATTAACACCATCCTGCACAAACTGTTCAATTGCGAGAATATGAAACCCATACCCTTCATTATGTCGATGTGGAATATAATTTGAAAAATTTTTATAATTAATCTTTTTGAAAAAATCATGCAAAAGCACAGATCCCGGTACTCCATCACAATCAAAGTCCCCATAAATAACAATCTTTTCGTTTTGTTTAATCGCCTCTAAAATGCGCGAAACCGCCTTTTTCATATTAAGAATCAAAAAAGGGTCATAGTGATCTCTGTCCCAATCAGGATTCAAGAATTGTTCCGCCACTGCTTTTGTTTTAATCCCCCTATAAAATAAAAGTTTTTGTAACAATGGTGGATATTCGGCCATCTCTTTTTGGATGTCTTCTGACACATTTTCTCTTGTTTTGTAGTTTGGCATTGCACCATTGTAACATAAAAAGAAAATATTATTGTCCGGAACGCATCAAAATCTGTGGTCTTCTAATGTGCCATACAAACACAAACCCTTTTGATTTTTTTAATATTTCTTATTTTTTTTGTACAAACAACTCTAATATGTTAATCTTTTTACTATTATGAAAGATATTATTATGGGAAATGCGTCGTCCTCGTTGGCGTTTATTGTGGGTGGAAATACTATTAAGGAATATCTGATTGCTCTTGCTATTCTTATTATGGGAATGTTGCCTTTTGAAATTTTATCCCGCAGTGGGTCTATTGGATCTTTGCAGATATATTTTGAAGTTGGATCATCAAATGGGTTTGGCCTCATCATGATACTTCCTCCTAAATTAAACCTGCTCATCTTATTTTAAGGCTTATTGCCCCTCAGCTGAGGTTTTTTAGATAAGTCAGATTCTATCTATTTTTTACAGTACCACTTCTTAAAAGCAAGAAGTGATTCTGATTATTCAGATTAAATCTATATTCAACCACCTTAATAAAGGCGGATTATTTTCACTAACTTAACGATTCAATTGTCAAAGAACTTCTCCCGTCATTTTTCGAAAATGCTACTGCGATTATAGCATAACCAAATGTTTTGTCAAGCAAAAGACTTGACAAAACATTCAAAGTATGATATTGTGTTACTTATGAATGATAAAAAACATATCTTTTTACTAAAGGGAAAGAGAGTAATCAAATCTTTATATTGCGTAGCTTTTATACTAGCAATGGTTGGTGTTTTTGTTTTCTTGCCAACTAAAATTTATGCTGAAGAAACTGGAGGGTTTGGCGATTTTTTTGTAGTCACCCAACCCCCAACAAGGTTAGATGATTTTATGTCAAGCTTTAGTGGTTTTGTTAATAATAACGACAACGAGGCTTCTTTCGTGTGGTTTGAGGTGGGAAGAAACGGGGTGTTTGAAAAAAGCTCAAACAAACAAAGAGAAATAGGAAAAAGCGATTTTGCAAATCAAATTTATCACCTAGAAAAAGGTGCTAGGTATGTATATCGCGCCGCGGCTAGACACGAGAAAACGGGTGAAATTAAATATGGAGAAACAAAAACATTTATCATTGAAGATTATAGCAAGGCCAAAACTCAGAGACAAACAAGCACAATAGACACTCACACAAATGACCAGCAAACTAACAATACCAACTCCACCGGCTCTAATAATTCTACAAATTCTGACAACAATAATCAAAACGAAAACAACGACAAGCCAATTATTTTAGAAATAACAACAGAACAAACTGATGACCCCAACAACTTAACTGCAAAAAAACCTGCAATACCTACAGACAACACAACAAACACAATTAAACAAAACAAAACCAAAGAGAATATTAACGCCAATTTTAATTGGGGTGAATCGCTTCGCGAACAATTTTTTAATACTGATAAAAAAGGCACTATTCTTGTAAATAATAATTTGAAACTCAAAAAAGGAACCCAAAATAATCTTGCATTAACCAGCGCAGTTTCCGGTAAAACTATTTTCCCTAATTCAGTGTTTGGGTGGGTGATAGTTATTGTTTTACTTTATTTAATTATTTCACAACTACATAATTTTTCTGTCGCCAAAAAAAAGAAAGAAGAGAGAGAAAAAGAACAAGTAAACAAAATAAATAACATTATTAAAATTAGATCAGAAAACAAAAACAAAGCTTTTGCTTAAACAACCCCAAATCAAATAATACTATTTTCTAAAAACTAATTTGTTTTTTTCTTTGTCATTCCGTGTTATCTTCCCCACTTTGTCCATTCCGTTGAAAAACGGAATCCAGGGGTATATAACCACGATTTCTGGACCCAGAGTACGGGATGACAAGAGGTTTGCGAGGGATGACAAAATACTATTCCTAAATTTGATAAACGAAACTTTATGTACAATGAAGATAAAGATGAATTTACCCTGTATAAATAGTCGCAAAGCGAATTTGTAACAGGGTAAATTTGTCCTCAAGGTAAACCACTGTGTTTTGCTGGGATGGAGGACACAGAGAAAGGTTGTAGAAAATATGTTTGTAAAGATTGTGGTGGTTGTTTAGCTAAAACTAGGTGTACTAAGGGCAAGAATAGACAAATCCAAGTTAATCAACAATTAGATAAATATAGATCAGGGATGAGAGAAAAACTAAATAGTGAACAAGGTAAAAAGAAATACCTAGAACGAATGTCTGAAGTAGAAGCTCCATTTGGAAATATACTTTACAACCAAAACGCGAGACAATTTCTGTGTAGAGGAAAACCAATGATTAAAATTGAGTTTGGGCTTAGTTGTATTGCCCATAATTTTGTTAAAATAGCCAATTGGGCAAAGAAAGACAAAAAGAATAGAGAAAAATTAGAATAATTGAATAGTTTACTTGGAAAGACAACAACAATGGTCATGTCCTGACCATTGTTCATGCTGACTTAGTTTCAGATGGAGGCTTTTTTGTCAGATTACAAAAAAGCAAAAGAGTTTTTAGACAGCCTGCTTGGATAGGATAATTAATTATAGATAGATGCGTACACTAATACTTTTATTTTTACATTTTTGAACATATTGTTACAAAAATCAATCTCCAAGAAACAAATGGGCCCCAAGTTATAGCGGTACAAACCCGATCCGAAGGGATGGAAGAAGTTTAAAATTTCACATCATCAATTTCCCATGGATATAGTTGTTCTATCTTTTTATTTGTTTTATCGTCTTTTTTATTATAAACAGCGCAATAAAGTTTTTTAACTTTATACTTTTCGTTAAAATAATTTATTGCAGTTGGATTAAATCTTGTAAAATGTAACTTTACTTCTATTGGAATAATCTGATTTTTTATTCTTAAAATAAAATCTATTTCTTTTTTATCTTTTGTTCTCCAATAGAAAATATTGTCTTTGCCATGTTTTTTAACTAATTCTGAAAAAATAGCTGTTTCAAATATGTTGCCAAGAATTTCTTTTTGCAATTCTTTGAGCCATAGCATTTGTGCTAAACCACTATCATAAAAAAATATTTTAGGGGTTTTAAAAAGCTCTGACCTAATATTTTGATGAAATGGTTTTACTAATTTAATAATATAGATGTTTTCCAAAATAAACAGATATTTTTCAACTGTCTGGCTAGCAATATTACAAGTATTGGCAAGTTCGGCAACATTTAACAACTGCCCGCTTTGACTGGACAAAACTTCAAGTAATTTATTAAATTTAGTAATATCTTTAATATCAGCCAAATCCCTGATATCTTTTTTAATGTAAGTATCAATAATTTGCTGGAGATATTTTTCTTTTTGTTCACTTTCAGGAGTTAAAACGATTTTAGGATAACCACCATATAAAACATATTCTTTAAAAAATTCTCTTAATTCATTTTGCTTTTTTTCTGTTACATTTTTTATTTTATGATTCCAATAATAATTTTTAAATATCAAAAATTCTTCAAAAGACAAATTAAAAATTTCAAAATTAACTGTTATTCCAACCAAAGAATCTTTAAATTTATTTTTTATATCAAAACTTGATGATCCTGACACGATAAGTTTAATATTTTTGTGATGATCTGCGATTAATTTAAGAAATTGCGATGGATTACTCAAATATTGAATCTCGTCTATAAAAACAAACAATCTTTTTTTCTCCAGCGTTGCTTTATAACCTTCTTCTTCAAGATGTTTAATAAATTCATTTACTCCAGAATCTAAAATTTTAACAAAACGAGAATCTTCTAAGTCAATATAATAAACAGGGCATTTCTTTTCTTTGAGATAGTTTTGCAATAAATTCAAAATGCTGGTTTTGCCAACTTGTCTAGCTCCGTGTAAAACAATAATATCATCAGCAAAAAGATATTTTTTAATTTCTTTAACAATTATTCTGCTAAAGATTTTTTTAGGCTTAATATTTTTCATAATTTAACTTAACTTAAGCATAGGCTAAACCTAAATTAAAGTCAAGTTATGTTTTGGTTATTGGTTTAGCGCTGGTGAGGAGTGATGGGAGCCGAGCTCCCGTCATCTCACCTGCCTTGATTATGTCACTAAACTTGCTATTTCATCAGCGCAATTTGGGTCGAGAAAATTTTTCACTTCTTGAAATTTCAAATAATGTTAGGGATATGAGAAGTTTCACCGACTTCCTTATTATTATTTTATCACATTTGAAAAGCATTAACGCGCTTTTTCTTGAACTTCATATACTTTGTTATGTGCCATATGACGCAGGGCAAAATTTTATTCTGATTTTTCTAGCAAACATTCAATCTCGCCACGCATAAATCCATCAATTTGAACAGTTACGGAATAAAAAGATTTTCGCAATTTTTTCTCCTCAAGTGGGTTATTTTAATTTTTTTCCGAGCATTGATAGAGCTTTGTGTTGGCGAGAGAAATTTTCGGCTTTAATTGTTAGGTAAAAAAAGATTGTTGACATAGGAAGTATGTTTAATACAGGAATTAGTTCTATCAGCAACAGAATAAGCCTTTTTGCCATTTTTTTTGAAAAAAGACTAACGCCATTGGAGCGAAAATATAAAATTATCACAAAAGAAATGAGCAAACTTAAAAAGGTAGAGATAGCTGTTAGAGCTGCAGATAAGCCCTGTCCGGCAATTGGAATAATGTTAATGCCCAAAAGAAGGAAACTCACAAAAGGATCCAGTAAATCATCGGTTAGCGTAAACATATACATTACCCAAACAGTAGGTCCCTCAAGTTTATTCCCCCCTCCCCCGCCTGCGGCGGTTTTTGTATTTTCCTCCTTAGAAGGCTTAAAATATCTAGGAGAGATTTTTGGAGAGAGATTTCTTTTCATATATAAAATAATTTCTAATTTCTAATTTTGAATCAATTTTGAATAACTTAATTTTTAATTTTCTTAGCTAAAAAAGGCGTTTCTCGAGGAAGTGGAGCGAAGCGGAACAATGGGAAAAAGACTATCCTGGTTTTACTTATGTAATCTTTATTTGATCTTTTTAACATTTTTACTCTGTTCACCCTGTGAAATTCCGCAAAGCGGATGCGAAGCAATTTAACAGGGTAAATTTTTCATTTTGATTTTTAAATTTTACATTATTGCTGTTTTATCATTAAATCATTAGAAAATTAGATATTGATTCAAAATTCAAAATTAGAAATTGCTATTGCCATTATTATTCCCACTATTCTTTAATTCTTCCTTTGCTTTTTTGATTGCAAGTATTTGAGATGGGTCGGATGTAATTATTTGATCTTCTGTATAAGAAGCGATGATTTTCAATGCGACATGTTTCATCCCTGCGAAAAAAATACCTTCTCCAAGCCCAGATTCTAATAAAAGATATTTTTCCTCTTCTGTTAGGTTAAAAGTTTTTTGCAATATACTTATAGACGCGGACGATTGTTTGAGCAACAGTCGCATAGATGAGTTAGTAATAATTGGCAATCCATAAGGAGACAATAAGAAATCGTTTACATCTTGAGTGATTGTTGCTACACCCAAATAATATTTTCTTCCTCTTTTTACGAGCCCAAAAAGGAACGATGCGGTGTCTTTTGACTTCATCATCCACCACGCCTCGTCAACCACAAGAAGCCGTTTTCGCAAGTTTCTTCGGATAGCGTTCCAAATATAGTGTGTAACGATAAACATTGCAATTGGTTTTAAGTCATCCTCCATATCTCTGATAGAAAAAACAATGAACTTATTATCAATATCTACATTGGTGGGTTCATTCAAAAAACCAGCCCATGAGCCTTGCGTATATTTAGATAATTTCAATACAAGATTCTCAGCCCCCTCCATTCCAGAGAGAATAAGTTCAAAATCAGAAAGCAAAGGAGGTTCTATATTTTCAAAATCTGATTCGGGAGTAATATCTTTCATTGCGTATGTTTCGGTAATAGCGCGATCCACAATAGAGTCTTCTTCTGGCGTAAGTCCTCCAAACATAAGTCTAAACAAACCAACAAGAGTAATAACATTTGAACGAAGAACATTGGCTGGGGATTCATCGTCGCCCGCTTTTGTTAGCTCAAAAGGATTAATGTGGTGTTCTGATACCAGAGAGATATCAAAAAACCTTCCACCCGTCGCTTGGGCGAGATATTGATATTCGTTTTCTGGGTCTATTACAATAACATCGGTACCAAACATCAAGCTTCGTATAATTTCTAATTTTGTCGCGTATGATTTACCCGAACCAGAAGTAGCGAAGGTTATAGAGTTAAAATTTTCCAAAGAAAAACGATCAAATAAAACAAGTGACGAATTATGACGATTGATACCATAGAGAATACCGTGATCCGATGTTAGATCAAAAGAAACAAAAGGGAAAATACTTGAAAGAGGAGAAGAATTTAGTTTTTGATGCACTTGTAATTTGTCTTCGCCAAGAGGTATTATGCTCTGAAATCCCTCCTCTTGTTGAAAAATAGCGGGGCGTAAATGAATTAGTTTTGCTTCTAAAAGCGACTGCAGTTCAGAATCCAACCTTTTTAATTCTTCGGGGCTGTCCGCGTAAATTGAAATATATATACCAACACTAAATATCTTTTCTTCTGCTCTTTGTAGGCTATCCCGCAAATCTTCAAGGTCTTGATATGCCGTTTCAAGAACAGGGTCGCGAACCACACCCTTATCCGCTTGCATATTTATTTGACTTTGGACCTCAGCCACTTTTTTCTGAAATTTTTTTAACATACGAGCTGTATCTTCTGGATGGATGAAAATTGATATATCAAAAACTCTGTCTAGGTTGATGATGGGAGAAAACCAGTTGTCGGTTAAAATTCGCGGAAACGAAATGATGAAAAAAGTTTTTACAAATTTATCACCCAGCTCAATATCTCTCGCATTAATTTTTAATGCCGCTGGCGCAATCATATCACGCAACTCTAACTCCCCTTTCTTGTCCGGCTCATTTGGAAACGAACCCTCTGGATTTTTTTTATTTTTTGAATTGAAAAATTTCATATCATTACTATTTGTTATCAAGTTTTAAGTCCTCAGTTTATTTCCCTATTTGCATTAGCTGGGTTGAATATTTTATAAAACAACTCAATAATTTCTTCTGTCCCCAAGGGTGTTGTTCGTATTCCCGCGCGCGATAGTCCCTGACGAACAACATTGGCGCGTTGTTCAAGCTGTGAACGACACTCTTCAAAATATTCAAAAGAAGCCTCCTCTTTTTGAGAAGCAGAGCTCTTTTTTGAGAAAAAACCACCAGCAATTTTTTGGGAAGAAAAACCAGGGTGATAAGGAATTACAAGAAAAAAAGTTTTGGACATAATATTTGTGTTTTCTGTAAAGCTACGAACAAATTCTATATATTCCCGAATTTGTATTTGCATAAGCTCAGGCATATCTTTTTTGAAGAGTGTTTGCAATAACGCTAAATATGGTTTGATGTCAAGTCGGCGAGACTGTATGTATATTTGGGTAGAAAAATCAAGCGAGTTAAGAAAGTTTTGAAATTGATAAAGCACCCCTTTTTGTTCGTCTTCTGATTTAAGCGCAAAATTAATAGATGACGCCATTAACAACATCCTCATAGAACCATCTTTAAGAATAATGATACCTTCTTTAACTTCTTCAATAGAAATCAATGTTTGTGATGATTTTGATTTGGTCATTTACCCTGTTAAATAAGATTTGAGCCTACTTTTAATAAACATTTTACCATAGTGTGTTTTTAAATATTTTTTACGATGTGTAGCATCTTGCTGATTTAAACAACATTCATAATAAATTAACTTTAATGGTTTCCTTTGTTTTGTTGACACAACCATTCCTTTTTGATGTTGCTCAAATCTTAATTTTAAATTTTTTGTATAACCTGTATAAAATTTTTTATCTTTTTTAGATTATAGAATGTAGAATATAAACATAATACATTATTTTGGAAAAATTTAAAATTATTTAATAGGGTGATTTTTTTATCTTTTCTAAATTGTAGGATATAAACATAATACATTATTTTGAAAAAATTTAAAAACTACTTTACATAAATGAGCGAGGTTAAATGAGCGAGGTTGAACCTCGCTCAAGCAATGAGAGTGAGCAATGAGCGAGGTTGAACCTCGCTCATTCAAAACCTCTAATCCCAGTTAGATATAAACCATTATCTAACGGGATAAATAAAATCGGAGGTTGGTAAACCCCGTTAGATATGCAATTATCTAATGGGGTAAATAATCGTAGTTG
>JAHIYV010000056.1 GCA_018814635.1 Patescibacteria group bacterium
AGATTAAGAAAAGTGATATTAGCGAGATGGAAAACAAGTTAAATAATAGACCAAGAAAACGACTTAATTATTTAACTCCTTATGAAGTTTTTGTTAAAAAAATGAATCCAAAAAACTTCCAGGCTCAGAGTTTAATCTAAGCCTCCAAGTGGGAGATATTATTCAAAATGTAGTGGGATTGTAAATTTTTTGGCTTGTTTTTTGAGAAATGGGTATTTTTTTAAGTCTGAGTCTTTCTCAATAATCTTTTTTGCTTCGGTTTGCGCGGCTTCTACCATTTTGATATTTTTTATAGCTTCCATTCCTATATCAGATATTCCCCATTGTTTTTTGCCAACCAATTCGCCGGCGCCCCGTAACATTAAGTCTAATTCCGCGAGTTCAAAACCATTTTTTGCGGTTTTTAATGCTTTCAAGCGAGCTGATGTTTTTTCTGTTTTTGTGTCCGCGAAAATATAACAATACGCTTGGTCTGTACTTCGTAACACGCGACCGCGGAGTTGATGGAGTTGCGCGAGTCCAAACCGTTCGGCTCCTTCAATCACAATTATGGTGGCATTAGGTATATTGATGCCCACTTCAATCATTGAAGTAGCAACCAATATATCAATTTCGTGATTAGCGAAAGCGCGCATAATAGATTCTTTACTTTCTATGCTTGGTGTAATTGACCTTGGTGGCATCTTGCCATGCAAAATACCAATCGTATATTTTTGAAAAACATTTCTTTTTAATCGTTCGGCTTCTTCTTTTACGGATTTAACAAGCAACGCTTGTTCTTTGTCGGGGTCGGGTTCATCAATTCGTGGGCAAATTATATACACCTGTTTTCCTCGCTCTAGCTCTTTGTGAATTTTTTTATAAATTTCTTCGCGCGCATTTGGTAAAACAATTTCGGTAATGACAGGTTTTCTGCCGAGTGGCATTTTATCAAGCAAGGTAAGATCTAAGTCCCCATAAATTGTGAGCGCAAGCGTGCGAGGAATTGGCGTTGCTGTCATCGAAAGAAAATGAGGAGAGACTTCGCTTTTTTGCGCGAGTTTTGCCCGTTGTTCTGTGCCAAAACGGTGTTGCTCGTCAACAATCACACAAGCCAAATTTTTGAATGTAACAATTTTTTGAATTAATGAGTGAGTGCCAATCAAGATATTTGTTTCTCCGTTTGCAACCCATTTCAAAAGTTGGGCGCGAGAAATACTAGTTGTTGTTTTTTTGGAATCAGTGATAATTTTTGATGGGAATTTTTTACATCCTGTTCCCGTAACCAATCCAATTTGGATAGGCAGATGCGCGAAGTATTGCGCAAATGATTCAAAAAGTTGTTTTGCCAAAACTTCCGTTGGAGCCATATACGCAACCTGCAGATTTTCATATTGCGCATTTTTTTTGCGCGATGATATTATAGCAAAACTTACGGTTGCCGCGACTGCTGTTTTTCCTGAACCAACATCGCCTTCAAGAAGACGGAGCATTGGTTTATCTTTACTCATATCACTAGTAATAATACTGATTGCTTGCTGTTGACTCTCTGTAAGTTCAAAAGAAAATCTTGTAATAAATTGTTCAAGTTTATTTTTATCTATATCTATACAAAAAGAAGCTCGTTTATTGTATTCTTTTTTTGATTGTTGTCGTGAAAGTTGAATATAAAAAATTTCTTCAAACGCAAATCGTTTGCGCGCTACGCGCGCATCACTTTCTTTTTTTGGCGAATGAATCCAAATTAGAGCTGTTTTGAGAGAAGGAAGATTATACTTTTTCAAAATATCTTCAGGAATAGAATCTGTGATTTTATCAAGCGTGCCACTGGTAAATATTTTTTGAATAGTATGATAAAACCACCGTGATGTAATTCCACGACTTTCTGGATAAATAGGCATACCAAATATTTCGCTTGTTTTTGTAAAAAGAGTATTATTTGCATCAATAGGCAAGTCTTTGGTTTTTTCAATTTCAGGGTTACTCATATATAGTCCAGCTTTTGATGTTTTTGAACCACTGATTTTTCCTTGAAGGCCAACAAGGCTTCCTTCGTGAACCATTTTTGCTATATATGCTTGATGAAACCAGATAATTTTTAGTTTTCCAGTGCTATCTTCAATAATTGCCTCCGCCATTGGTATTTTTGTGCGAAACGATTTACGAATTTTAATTTTACCAATTCTGCCATATACTGTCGCAAGCTGGTCTTCAACAAGATCGCAAATTTTGTAAATTTTAGAAATGTCGCTATACCGCACAGGAAAATGAAAAAGCAAATCTTCAACAGTTTTAATTCCCAATCGTTCAAGCGCCTTTTTTTGCATAGGCAAAAGCCGAAAACAATCCCCAATATTATTTTTCGGCTCAATATTTTTCATTGATTGTATCGTACCATAAAATTTTTACATATTCCTTTTTATTAGATTAAAATAACGAGAGCATATTTATTTGGGGGTCGGACCCACGGCTGGCGTGTTCTAAATCAGCGACATCATAAATGGCACATTGTTCGCGCATTTCTCAATTGTTTCTTGTATTTTGTGTAAATTATTATTCCTAAAAATACTGATAACAAGATTTCTGATAATGGAATAATTACATGG
>JAHIYV010000057.1 GCA_018814635.1 Patescibacteria group bacterium
ACAGAAACATGGTTTGAGTATGGAACTTCACAATCAAACTTAACCCCAACAAGTCATACAAACATAGGAAGTGGCAATAGTTCAGTTTCTCACAACAGAAGCCTTTCCAACCTAAATGCCGACACTCTCTACTATTACCGCATTGTAGCTCAAAACAGTTTTGGAACAACACCAGGTCAGATTGTTAGCTTTAGAACAAATCCCGCTATTACTTACCAATGCAATGATGGCCACGACAACGATTCTGACGGTTTAATCGATTACCCCAACGACCCAGGATGTAGCTACGCGACTGATAATAGTGAATATAACGCGCCAGTAGTTACTATCTATCAATGCAATGATGGCCACGACAATGATTCTGATGGTTTAATCGATTACCCCAACGATCCAGGATGTAGCTACGCGACTGATAATAGTGAATACAACACTTTGGCAATTGTGATTAGCAATGAGTCTGTTCAATACCTAGGAAATGGCAAAGCGCGTGTAATATGGACAACCAATATTCCCGCAACTAGCCAAGTTGTTTATGGCGATAATCCTATTCTTGTTCCGGGTCTTTCTCCACAGTATGGTTATGATTTTGTAACCCTCAAATCGTCCACCTTGAAAACAAAACATAGTATGACAATTACAAACATACTAGATAATGTGAAATACTACTTCCGACCAATTTCGGACAGAAACGATAGCGCAAAGGCTAAAGGTAAAGAAGTAACATATACAGTAATTAAACCAGTTTGTTATTATTTACTGGATTATATAAAACTTGGCACGAAGAATAATACAAATGAAGTTAAAAAACTCGAGCATTTTTTGAACACATTTGAAGGAGAAAAACTTGCAGTAAATGGTTTTTATGGGCAGGCTGACTTTAATGCGGTAAAACGATTTCAGCAAAAATATGATCATAGCATTCTTAATTTATGGGGATTAATCAACCCAACTGGTCATGTTTATTACACAACACGCAAAACGATAAATGAGATGTATTGCCAAAAAGATTTTCCACTGACAACAAAACAATTAGCAGAAATTGCAAATTTTAGGACGTTTGTGAATAGCATACAACATACGACAAATGGAAGCATGCTTGATACAAGACCCGCAGAGGAACATATTGTTTTTGATCAGGGAGGAGATACTATCAGCGTAGCGACAACTACAGAAGCAGGTATTTCCGATATAGTGGTGGTTGATGATATAGCGACAACTACAGAAACAACTACTTCTGGCTTTAGCTTTTTAGCAAGTAGTGGATTGGGAGCAGGGGAGGGGGAAGTAACAACTAGCGCCCCAGAAGAGAAGAGAAATATAGCGGTTGCAATATTTAGCGGAGCATGGGAAAGTATAGTATCGTCATGGTTTGTTTTGTTCCTCTTTGGTATTATAGCAGTACTCTTTCTTGTTACTCGCAGAAAACAAAACATACAAGACAACGAAGAAGAGTGGGAAACAAGGGATTAAAACTAAGGGCTCATACACAAATAACTTCAGTAAACAATCCAAGGCGACCCTTGGATAGGATATATAAATTTGCTGTATTCAATCTATCGAAGTTGGACTTCGATAGATCTTTGATTGGCATATATTCAGGGCGGGCGATTGTTGGGAATATTGGCTCAGATGGTTGCAAAGCATAAATAATACAGCTTTATGAAAAACATATTAAAAAAACATTTTGGATATGAAGAATTTAGACCACTTCAGAAAGAGATTATAGAACTTGTGTTGGCGGGCAAAGATTGTGTGGTTTTGATGCCTACGGGGGGAGGAAAATCCCTTTGCTTTCAACTCCCTGCGCTTATGTTGGAGGGTATCGCAATCGTAATATCCCCACTTATTTCTTTAATGAAAGATCAAGTTGACGCGCTTCGCGCGAATGGCATTGAAGCTGATTTTATCAACAGCGCTTTGTCCCAAGCTGAAATTGCTGGCGTTATAAACAAAGCTAAAACTGGAAAATTGAAAATTCTTTATATGGCGCCTGAACGGCTCAGTGTGTTTGGTTTTGAAGATTTTTTGCATACATTGAAAATAAGTTTGATTGCTATTGATGAAGCTCATTGTATTTCTGAATGGGGTCATGATTTTAGACCTGATTACAGAAACTTAAAAATGTTACGAAAAAAGTTTCCCGCAATTCCGATTGTCGCGCTTACGGCTACCGCTACTGAAAAAGTGCGCGCTGATATTGTTAAACAGCTTGAAATAAAGGATTCCCAAATTTTTATTTCTAGTTTTAACCGCGCCAATTTGAGTTATGAAGTTTTGCCAAAAAAAGATTCCTTGAGATTAATTCTGGCGATTTTGAGAGATTACCAAAACGCGAGTGTGATCATATATTGTTTTTCACGCAACGATACAGAAAATATGGTTGATAGTTTAAATAAATATGGATTCAAGGCTGCTCCTTACCATGCTGGACTAGACGCAAACACTAGAAGGGAAAACCAAGAGCGATTTATTCGAGATGAAATTCACATTATGGTTGCCACGATTGCTTTTGGCATGGGAATTGATAAACCCGATGTGCGACTTATCATCCATCACAGTTTGCCAAAATCAGTAGAGGGATATTATCAGGAAACCGGCCGAGCTGGGCGCGATGGATTACCCGCTCGTTGCGTTTTGTTTTTTTCATACGCCGACAAATTTAAGCATGACTATTTTATACGCAAGATGGCGGATGAAACAGAGAAGAAAAAAGCTCAAGAGAAATTGAATGATGTTTTGCATTATGGAAATACTTATGGGTGCCGTCGCCAATTTTTACTTCGTTATTTTAATGAAGAATACAAACAAACAAATTGTGGGAATTGTGATAGATGTGTTGAGCAAACTCCGCTGGACACACATAAAATTAATATTAAAGTTGCTAAAACACGAGTCGCACACAACACATTTATTAAAAAAAACGACACGGCAGAAGAGTATGATCCTGTGCTGTTTGAAAAATTAAAAGAAAAAAGAACACAAGGGGCGCGCAAATTACAAGTTCCACCATATGTTATTTTTGGCGATAATGCGCTTCGTGAGATGGCAATTCATTTTCCACAAACTCCTGAAGATTTTTTGAAAATTAGCGGTGTCGGAAATCAAAAACTGGAGCAATTTGGAGAACAATTTATGTCTGTTATTCGTTATTATGTAAAGACTCATTATAACCAAGGGCGGCCCTTGGTTATAAAATTTATAAGTCCAACCCTTGAGGAAACTAAAAAATTTGTATTGCAAAAAACCCCCATTAACGAAATAGCCAAAAACAGAGGTTTCACCTCTGGTACTATTGCAAACCATATTGAAGGACTTTTAGCCATTGACCCACAACTAGATATTGCTTACTTAAAACCCCCGCAAGAACAATTTGAAAAAATTGCCACAGCCTTCAAACAAACAGGCGATTTCGCCCTAACCCCTGTATACAAAATTCTAGGCGAAGATTATCCCTACGAAGAATTAAGATTAGTTAGAATTTTTCTAAAAAAATAATTTTTTTTAATTTTTAACGCAATCGTGTCAGAAAAGAAGGAGCAACATTCCATCGGTGTCCATCGGTCGCGCGAATAGTAACACTTCTTCTATTTAGTTTCAAAACGACCCCTGAGATGTATTGATTATTGTGTTGAAAAGAAACTTTGTCCATGAGATTAAATTTGGCTAAATTTTTTAAATCGCTGACTTTATGATAAAGTTTTAATCGCTCCACAACCATTCGATTAAGCAACCGCAAATCATTCTCACTCAGTCGATTGAGAAAATGTTCAAATTCAGTAATTGGTTGGATAGATGATTCTGATGAAGGTTTCATATTTTATATTAGACTTGTCCCGTAATTAGTTCCTACTACAATTTTCATATTTTGGCATAATTTTTTCTAAATTTTTACGCCTATATTTAGGCACTTGCCCTGTTAAATTCGCTTCGCGACTATTTAACAGGGTGAGCTTAAAAAATTTATAAAAAATTCTACTCAAAATCTAAAAATTTCGCTACGAAATTAATTACGGGATAAGTCTATTATACCATAGTGCATGGATATTAAAGCGTAAAAATACTTTCGGCCAATTTTATATTCAGTAAAATTGAAAGAAATTAGCGGTGTTTTTTGATTGATGTTCGAACATTTTTTGACGAAAATCCGAATTCCTAATTTTAAAATCCAATCGCTCGGGCGGGCAAAAAGGAAGGGTTGGGGGGAAGGAATTTTTGCCCGCCCTCGCTTTCCGATTCCAATTTTTTTCCGCCGCCGCCGAATTCCGTGCCAGTGAAACTGGCGCGTCGCCTATTTAAAAATTTCTTTAAATACCACTTCCAATTCTTTGTCTATATCGCTTGGTAATTTTGTATGTGGAATTTTCAAGTTTTTTAACACTGTATCAAATCTCTCAAATCCACCATTACTTCTTAGCTCAACCCATTCGACTTTTCGGCTATTTAGTTGTTTTTTGTTCGTATCTGAAAGTTTATCGGCCACAAAAACCCTACTATCTCTAGCTATAACTGCATCAGCACTTTCTGGATTACCACGCCCCATTAATTTAACTTCACACTTGTGCTGATTTTTACCTTCAATTAAATAGAAATCAATTTCTCTTTCAAAATCATCTTCTTCTATCTCTTTCCCCTTTATCTTTAGAGCATAATTTTGTTCAGGCACACCGTACAATTTACAAAGTGTTTGCATTAACGGCTTTTCGACTCTTTTTCCGGCAGTACTCCAAAGGCCACCTCTCAATGCAGATCTTTTTACCGCCAATGTGTTTATTACAATTAAACTTTCACTAACATTAAGATCAACACTAACACCCTTAAACTTAATTGTTAAAGTTAGTTCAAGATCGTGTTCGGTATCAACTAAGTTTTTAATTGATTCATACAAAAGATCATAATGTTCATTTGAAGCGTCAATTACAATTTCTTTGGTCGAAGAATTAAACATGTTATGAATTGTTTTTGTGTTTAAACCAGAGTTTATTGCTATTTCATTTGCGGGTAAATTCGGATCTAAAAATGCTTTTTTATACCAATCAACAGTAATATCTTTACTTTTCAATTTTGCATCAACGATGTGTTTGAAAAAACCAATCGCAAACTGCAAAAATTCAGCATTAATAAGAGTAACAACTTCAATTCTGTAATCCTCACCCTTTAATAATTTTCTTATTATATTTTTTGCTACTTGTTCAGTTATTGTCATATTGTTCCTTTAATTAGTGTTATAAAATTTTTAATATCAACAAAATTTGGTTGCGAATTCTTTACATTAAATAGATTATCTTTTTTAATCAAATCTTCTTTCATACGGCTTACATACTTTGGCTCTTTTTCTGTTAAAAAGAAATGCCGATCTAAATTAGCTGCTGCTCGACCAAGTGTTCCGCTTCCTGCAAATGGGTCGAAAATTAAATCGTCAACAAATGAATAATATTTAATAACCCGGTTGCATAATTCTATAGGGAAAACTGCACTATGTATCCGATCAAATGTAGGATCAATTCGCCAAACATTTGTCGTTTCATATTTATCTAAAACTTTACTTTTTTTAACCTTGTCCCACTCATACTGTTGTATATTCCAATCAATTAGTTTATCAGTTTTCTTTCTATACACCATCAGCATTTCAGAAATAGCATTTGGTTTATAACCCAAAGGCTTCCTATGCTGTAAAAATCCTGCATTTCTATTTTTAACGCTTGCTTCCGGTTTAACCCATACTATATCATCAATAAATTCCCAACCCATTTTTACTAATAACGGATGTATATCGTATGGTATGGGATAGCGTTTGCTGGAGTGAGCCCTGCTTATTCTTGGAATAATAATTGGAGAGGTATTAAGTACAAAAAATCTACCCTCTTTTGTGATTCGATGAACTTCCTTAAATACTTCTTCTAAAAATTTCAAATACTCATCATAACTCTGATAAATTGAATAATCTCTAGCATTATAATAAGGTGGCGAAGTAAAGGTTAGATGAATAGATTCATCGGGGACATGTTTTAATGTTTCAACAACATCGCCTTGAACAATAGTATTTTTTAGAAAGGCCGGGAATACATCGTGTTTTCCACTGTCTTTTGAACCATAACTCACCCCGTTTATTTCTTTGCTAATAACTTCTTTGATCAATTCATTAGGATGATCGAGTAGCTTTGCCAACTCTTTTTTAACTTGATTATTATTTGAAAAAACAAGCAATCCTCTTATGGCTTGCATTACAACTTTTGGATCTCTATCTGCTAATAGTTTAATTAAGGTCGGGATTGTTTTTTCATTTCTTAATCTTCCAATAGCGGAAACTGATTCGCGTCTAACCTCAGTGCTTTCATCTTGTTTAGCAAAATTTACAAAAGTATCTAGTAAAGAAACATCGCCTATTTTTGCAAGATTTTTTATAGCTAGCGATCTGATTGTTTCGTTATTATTGTTTAATAGATTTAATAATGGTTGCTTACTATATCCATTTTCTAATCGTCCTAATTTCTCTAATACATAAACAATCGTGCCATCGTTTTGATCTTGTAGAAATGACAAAAGAGCTTTTGTGTCATTTTTCAAGCTATCAATCTGTTCTCTGTTTATTTGTTTGCTTAAAGCTGATCTATTCATAATTTTTATTTCATTAAACTATCAATTGTAATTCCTAAGCCTTGTGCAATTTTTGAAACAGTTTGAATTGACGGCTTAGTAATGACATTCGTTTCAATTTTAGTCAGCGTTGTGTAGGGAAGATCGGATTTTCTCGCCAATTCATCCTGCGTTATACCTTGCTTATTTCTAAGCTGTTTTATCTTATCCCCAATTGTTTCGTTATTGTTTTGACTTTTCATAGTTTCCTAAGTATGATAGTATTAGTATGGGTGCTTGTTTAACCCTTCATAAATATGATAACAAATATAATGAATTTAATCAAACAAA
Organism: Patescibacteria group bacterium; assembly: GCA_018814635.1. GTDB lineage: Bacteria > Patescibacteriota > Minisyncoccia > Phycocordibacterales > JAGLOS01 > JAGLOS01. Next base: position 6,925 of record JAHIYV010000057.1, read on the forward strand.
ATTTTCTTGGCGGCGCATTTCGCAAAGCGAAATACGAAATTCGGCGGCGGCGGAAAAATCGGAATCGGAAAGCAAGAGCGGGCAAAAATTCCTTCCCCCAAACCCAGTATGAGAGAAAGTACTCTACTGGGGTTTTTGTTTTCTTGGTAGAATGCGCAGAGACGAGGTGGCATTACTTACCCTGACCCTGTCGTCCAGCC
>JAHIYV010000007.1 GCA_018814635.1 Patescibacteria group bacterium
CGTAGTCATAAAGATCATCATAATCTTCTTTTTTTGTTGCTCTAATAAACAACAAAAAAAGAAGAAAGAAGAGAGAGAAAATTAAAACGACAATCCCAATTACTATGATGGTAGTGTCCATCTTTATCACCTCCTTTTTATTCCTTAATTTTGAGAACATAAATCCCAGTACTTCTGTTGAGAATGTATCACAACAATATACAAAAATCAAATGTTGGGGGATCCATCATACAGAAGTTATAAGTATTCACTTGGCGGTCGGACCGCCAAGTGGACGCTAAAGCGTGGGATCAAAATGATAATTATAAAGTGTTAAAATGTTCTCACACAAAAAGACACAATACTACAAAGCTTGAGGAAATAATCTGTACCAATTTAAAACTACTTTTTTTATCATTTTTAATTTTTACTCTGTCATTTTTCATTTTAATTTTTAATTTTTAATTTAATGGGCGTCCGTAGAAATCTATCGAAGCTCGGCTTCGATAGATTTCTTGTCATCCCGTGCTTTGACACGAGATCCAGAAATTGTGATTATGCTCCTAGATTCCGTTTTTCAACGGAATGACAAATATGCAATCTGTCCAAGGACGGTCCTTGGACAAATTTGGATAAGCTTAAACATCCGCGCTTTTGTTTAACACCTTAGTTAAAAGGTCGTTCCTTGAGTTTGAATAGTGGCTAATTAGGTTTGGTATAATTTCAAAAAAGGAAAAGTATGAATAAAATTTGTCAATAAACTATAAAAAATAGCTGTGACAGGATTTAGTATCCCCAAAAGAACTAACGCTATGCCAGACATATTGATAAATAACCATATGCCAAGATTATTATAGATCATTCGTGATAATTTGCGAGAAGTTAATATAAGTATTGGAAGAATAGTTAGTTTCTTATTAGGAATAATAATATCAACATTTTTTAGTTTAATTGTCTTACCAGCTATTTTCGGAACAAGACAAACATTTTTATTAACAAGAAAAGGATAATCAATACTTCCGTCAGTAACAACAAAAACTGGATTAGTAGCAACCAATTGTTTAATTGTTTTAATTCTTTCCTCTTGCTCAAAAACCAAGCGAGTTTCATCTACTCCAAGAATTGACGCGGTGTTTTGCGCTACTTGTTTCTTGTCATTAGTAACCATAATTATTTTTTTAATACCAAGCCCACGCAAAGTTTCTAATATAACCCTCAAGTTTTTTTCTGGCAAACATACAATTACAACATAGCCAATAAAAATATTATTAAGAGCAATAAAAAATATTGTAGTATTGTGGCTTTGATTTTTATTTTCAAGTTTTATATTAAGCCCTCGTGGTAAAATTATATTTTTTTCAACTAAAATTTTTTTGTTTCCAATAATAATATTATCTCGCCCATACTGCGCGCACACACCAGCGCCTTTATAAATTTGATATTTTTGCGCGCTAGGGATACTTTGGATATGTTTGAAAGCCTCAGTAAATAACACCTTGTCTGCTAAATTATCAGAATACTGTTCTGCAACAGCAATAGACTGCCAAAAATCATTTTTAGATATACCTGTTTCAATAAACACATCTTGTACTTGCCACTTGCCATAGGTTAGCTGGTCTGTCTTATCAAGAATAAGTGTTGCTACTTTTCCAAGAGCGTGAAATTTTTTATAATTTTTTAGGGCAATATCACGCAATGTGATAGCGCGAGAAGTTTCTTCAAACAGACTAGAAATAATAAAGATTATACCACCATCGTAAATAACCAAAAAAAATGCAGCTAATAAAAGAAGATTGTTTGTTGTTAAATAAACAGTAATTCCAGCAAATAGTACAAAAGGTAAAAAATATTTAGTAAGATGCATATGAATATGTTGTGGAAAAGATTTTTCCTTTGTTATGTCTTTTTGCAATAAATTTATTTTAGGAAAAATTAAGCGACTAAAAGCAATAGCAACACAAACAAACAATACACTGGTTATTTTTTTATCAGCAAATAATGCAATTAAAGCCAATAAATAAAATACATCTATGGATAAATTCCAATCAAGTAGAATAAGACCAGCGCGCCTAAAAACAAAGATACTACCAAACACAGCAAAAAGTAAAACTAAAAAAGGCAGTGAAATAATAAATGAATCAAGAAAAAGCGTTAGTACTGCCAAGATAAGAAAAAAAGGTTCCCACAAAAATATTTTTATGTATTTTGAAAAAAAAGAAGACATATTAGTTTATATTATACGCTATATAAACAAAAATATCCTAAAAAATTTTAGAGCCTTACTTTTTTCTTTTTCGTTTTAATTTTTTTATAGCTTGTGTTATTCTTTTAGTATGGAAACAGCTTTTTTTAACAGTGATAACCTGCAAAATATAATAATCATAAATCCGCAAATTGTTTGGATTGTGTTTATTATTACTTTGATTATTTTTATAATTATCAGCGCAGTGATTTTTTATCACTGGTTTGCATATAATTATACATCTAAAAATACTTTACGCTCTATTATAATTTATCTGGTAGGCTCAGGACTTTTTATTGCCATAAGTATTGTCTCGGCAATTATATACACGGTTTCTATTTAACAAAAATATGATAAAACTTGTTCAGGACGAAAAAATTTTATTTATTGCGCGCAAACATTGGTTTGTGTTTGTAAAAGAAGCATTGGTATTATTTTTCTTGCTTTGCGCGCC
>JAHIYV010000058.1 GCA_018814635.1 Patescibacteria group bacterium
AATTAAATAACAGAATTATGGAATGCCTTAATTTTTTTACTCCCTATGAAGTCATTGAGAAGTATAGAAAAAGAAAAAAAGCGCTATAGCGCTTAAGTGAAATAAAAAGACAGGGTGTTCGGATTGAGCCCTGTCAGTAGGGTGCTAGAAATGTAAAGATTAAAAATCAAAATGGAGTTGAGGGTTACCCTCCCTAATCTTTTTTTATCATAACCATGATTAACTGTCAAAAAAGCAAAAAGCTACTCGGGATAATAAATCCGACAAATACGAGGGTTGATACAAGTGACAATTTCATAATTGATAGTACCCGCCAGATCAGCGACAAAATCAGCAGATACTTTATTTTTTTCTGTCCCGCCAATTAAAATAACCTCGTCGCCTGTGGTCACTTTTGGAATATCAGTAATATCAATCACTATCATACCCATAGACACGCGCCCAAGTACCTTGGCTCGTGTTCCACGCACTAAAACAAATCCTTTGCTGGATAATGAACGCATATAGCCATGCCAATATCCAATAGGACATATCGCCACCACAGAGTCTCGTTTTAGTTCTTCCGTAAAATCATATCCAACACGGCTACCTTGGGGTAAATACTTAATTTCGCTGATTATAGTTTTCCACGAAAGCGCTGGGTAAAGCGTGATATTATTTTTTTCCGCAAACACCTTCACTTCTGGAGATGGCCAGAGTCCATACATTCCAATTCCCACGCGAATCATATCAAAGCGCGCTTCAGGAAAAAGTAGCGCGCCAGAAGTTGCAGAAGCATGCACGAGCGGTTTGTATCCTTTTGAATGAAAAAGTTCTATCCATTTTTTGAATTCTTGAATCTGACCATAGGTTTCGTCAGGACCATCTGGATTTTTCGCAGCCGCAAAATGAGTATAAAGTCCTTCAACAGAAATTACATCTTTTAATTCTTCTAGATAATGAAAAAGTTTTTCTCTGTCGGCAAACAAAAAACCCTGTCTGCCCATACCTGTATCAACTTTGATGTGCGCTAAAATTTTTCCAGAAAGATTTCCAGAAAAATGCTCTTCTTTTATGGAATCAAGCGCGCTAAAAGATGAAATAGTAATATGTATTTTTTGCTGAACAATTTCTTGGTATTTATATGGAAGAGTATATCCTAAAACAAGTATTGGGGTTTGTAGTCCTTTATTACGCAAAACAAGCGCTTCAACTGCCGAATCTACTCCGAGCCAATCAACTCCAAGCTTGGTAATTTCTTGCGCAAATTGAATAATATCATGCCCATACGCATTTGATTTTACAACGCTCATTAATTTGACATGTTTATTTATATACCCACGAAAAGTTGCGTAATTTTTCGCAATCGCTTCTTTGTTAATCTCTACCCATGTTCTATATTTTGCAGTCATAAAGTAAATCTTTTGTGTTAGACTTGTCCCGTAATTAGTTCCTACTACAATTCCCATATTTTGGCATAATTTTTTCTAAATTTTTACACCTATACTTAGGCATAAGCTTAAAAAATTTATAAAAAATTCTACTCAAAATCTGGAAATTTCGCTACGAAACTAATTACGGGACAAGTCTATTTTAACTTTTTTCTATTATACCAAAAACTCGTAAAACTTTCTTGTTTTTTTATTTACCTTCTTTACAATACAAGAATGTCTCCTAAAGAATATCTCAAAAATAAAAAAGTTCTCGTGATGGGCTTGGGTGGATTTGGGGGTGGTATCGCCTCTGCAAAATGGCTTTTGGCTAACGGCGCAAGGGTTACAATTACTGACTTAAAAAACGAAGTTGCTTTGAAAAAATCACTCGCGTCTTTCTCTGTTCGCCAACGCAAAAACATTACTTTTGTTCTTGGGCGCCATAGAAAAATAGATTTCAAAACAAATGACCTAATTATCGTCAATCCTGATGTTCCACAAACCAGTCCCTTTTTAGAAATTGCAAGAAAATACAATAAAGAATTACAAAACGACTCAAGTTTATTTTTTCAATTTACAAAATCGCCAACAGTCGCGGTTACGGGAACACGAGGCAAAACAACAACCACAAATTGGATAGCTCAAATTCTTTCACATCATTTTGGAAAAATGGAACCAATTGGTAATAGTACAAAAAACCCTCTTTTGCAAAACCTTAAAAATAATCATACCGGCAATACTCATACAGCTAAAAAACCTTTTGTAATTGAACTTTCCTCGTGGCAACTAGAATTGGCACTGCGCGCGGAGCGCGCGCCACACATTGCTGTTATAACTAATTTGTATCCTGATCACCTAAACCGACATAAAACTATGGAAGAATACGCAGGAGCAAAAGCTAATATATTCGCAAATCAAAACCAAGAAAATTTTCTCATACTTAATTACAACAACCCATGGACAAAGTTTTTTCTAAATAAAAAACCCAAAGCGCAAGTTTTTTTCTTTTCAACCAAAATACTCCCCAAAAATGTAAATGGTGTTTTTGTGAATGATGATAAAATAATTTTTCAAAATAATGGGGTCCCCAAAATAATAGCGTCTGTGGTTGATTTTGAAAAAAAATGGGGACAACATAATTTAGCAAACCTTTTAACAAGCGCGCTTGCGGTAACACTATACGATCCGAGTATTCATATCACACGCAAGGTGGTACAATCCCTCACAGAAAT
>JAHIYV010000059.1 GCA_018814635.1 Patescibacteria group bacterium
AGGTATGTGCAGGAACTTTTGGGGCATCAGAATATCAGAACAACTCAAATTTATACTCAGGTAACAAATCCAAAACTCAAAAACATTAAAAGTCCATTATGATTAAAATGAGAAAAATCAGAAGCAATAAAAGTCTAAATCAGAAAGTGAATAAGCAGGCGGGCAAAAAGAAAAAAGGGTGTGGGGAAAATGAATTTTTGCTCGCCTGCCCGTCCGCCGAAGGCGGACAATGGGGTGGGAACGTTTCCGCAATTCCTCTCGCAAGAGGAAGACAAAACAGAAAAATTTTCTTTTCCTTAATTGAAAAAAATTTTGGGGGCGCGCGATTAAAAAAATGTAGAGAAAATTTTTCTGTTTTGCTCGCCGTAGCAAAGCGGAGGCGGGCGGAAACGCTGGGCGGAATTCAATCCGCAAAATCCTCTGGATTTTGCTCAAAAAATGTTCGGATTTCGTCCAAACAGTACCGCCAAGTTTAGGTTTGTAAAAATAATTTATAATCTTAAATTTTGTTCATTTATTATAAGTTAAAAAGTAAACCCCGTTAAATAATTTTGTCTCTGGCAAAATGCCCGCTTCTTTGCAGGATTTAATGGGGTAAATAAATATATTATGGCTAAAATTTTATATGGTGTAGCGGGTGAGGGTTCGGGGCATTCTTCGCGAGCGAAGGAAATTATTACATACCTAGAAAAACAAGGACATATCGTCAAGGTGGTTTCTCATGGCAAAGGCTATGAAAACTTAAAAGATATTTTTGATGTAGAAAAAATATCAGGTCTACATTTTAGTTATAAAAATAATCAGGTGCAATATCTACCAACGGTTTTTAAGAATTTATTGAATGTACCAGATATAGCGCAAAGTGTAGAAAAAACAGGGAAAATTATTGATAGTTTTGAACCCCAAATTGTTTTTTCTGATTTTGAACCTGTTTCTTGTATAGCTGCTAATATAAAAAAATTGCCATTAATTTCACTTGATAATCAACATCGTTTAAGTAACACTAAAATTAATTACCCTGAAAAATATAAAACCGAAGCGCTTGCTGCCACAATTGTTACAAAATTAATGATTTTTAATAGTATCGCATGTCTTGTTATTGGTTTTGCTCCCGCGCAAATTACTAACAAAAAAACTTTTTTGTTTCCACCTATTTTGAGGAGAGAAGTATTAGACGCAAAAACTAAAGATAAAAATTATATTTTAGTTTATCTTACAACCCCATTTCAAGAATTAATTGGTATGCTAAAAAATATAAATAAAAAATTTGTGGTGTATGGGTTTAATCAAAATAAAAAAGAAAAAAATATTGTTTTCAAAAAAGCTAATCAAAAAAACTTTCTAAAAGATTTAGCAAGTTGTGAGGGTGTAATTGCAAATGCTGGTTTTACTTTAATCTCGGAAAGTTTTTATTTGCATAAACCATACCTTGCTTTGCCAGTTACTGGTCAGTTTGAGCAAATTCTTAATGCATTTCAATTAGAGACACTTGGTTATGGTAAGTATTGGGATCAATTAAACAAAGAAAAGATAGAAAGTTTTTTATATAATTTAGGTTTGTATAAGAAAAATCTCAAAAAATATAAGAAGGAGGATAATTCTAAAATTTTCAAAAAAATAGACGAATTAATTCAAAAAAATACTTTCTCAACAAAGAAACTTCTCGGAATATTTAAAATAATTTGATATTATATAAGTTATATGAAAATTAATGAATTATTAAAACAATCTCGTAAAATTTGGGGCAAACAAAAACTAAGTGTTTCTCAAGTTATTATAAGAATGGGGAAGGTGTTTGGCGATATTTGTAGATGGGAACGGAATGCCAAAAAAGACAAAATCAAACATACAGATGATGAATTAAAAAAGGAGCTTGGAAATATAATATTCTCCACGATTCGTTGGTGTGACGATCTGGGCTACGATCCAGAGGAGTGTATTCGTTACGCGATTGATTGTCAAAAAAAGTTCAAAAAATAAGGGCTTAAAAAAAATAATACACCCGTTCTTCCTCGGCTATGGCCTCTGTGTATGAACCCTTGGGGGTTAAACTTTTTTAAAACTCAGTAAATCAAAAACACAAAAACTAAAAATTCAAGCGCTATAAAAAACAAAGAGAGAGCTGGTGGCCCTCTTTCGTGTAAATTTTACTTCCTCTTTGCTCTTGAGCGGTCTGTGTCAGTCAAATATTTTTTTCTTAAACGCACGCTGTTTGGTGTGATTTCTAGATATTCATCTTCTGCCATTGTTTCAAGTCCTAGTTCAATAGAAAGTTCTCTTGGTGGAGTTAATGTGATATTCTCATCGGAACCAGCCGCGCGCATATTTGTTAATTGTTTACCTTTTATTGGATTCACAGACATCTCCTCGCCTTTTGAAGTATTGCCTATAACCATACCTTCATACACTTCTGTGTTTGGACTAATATATAGGGTGCCACGATCTTGTAAATTGTACAAAGAAAAACCAAGCGCTTTTCCTGTTGTCATTGATATCATTGATCCAGTCGTTCTTTTAGATATTTTACCGGCATATTCTTTGAATTCAATAAACCGACTTGAAAGAATTCCTTCGCCTTTTGTATCAATAATAAATTGACTGCGGTAACCCAAAAGACCTCTAGTAGGCATTTCAAGTATCAGACGCGCTGTATTTTCGTGGACTTTCATTTCCAAAAGCACTCCTTTTCTTTGCCCAAGTTTTTCTATTACAATTCCTTGAAATTCATTAGGGACATCAATTATAACTTCTTCATAAGGTTCAAGTTTTACGCCATCTTTTTCTTTTACAATAATCTGCGGTTGCGATACCTGAAGTTCATATCCTTCTCTGCGCATATTTTCAAGTAATACAGCAATATGCAATTCTCCTCGTCCCGCAACCTTAAATACTTCACCCGAAAAATCAACTTCAAGACCAACATTCATTTCAAGCTCTCTTTCTAATCGTTCACGAATTTGTCGTCCTGTTACAAGCTTGCCTTCTCTTCCTGCAAAAGGAGAATTATTAACCAAAAAGTTTAGGGTAATTGTCGGTTCATCAACTTTAATAGCCGAAAGTGGTTCGGTGTTTTCGTTTGTTGAAATAGTCTCGCCGATAAACACATTAGGAAGTCCGGCAATCATAATAATATCACCAGCAGTAACTTCTGTAACTTCATCACGAGTCGTTCCCTTAAAGGTAAAAAGTTTTGTTATTTTACCGGTTCTTGTTTTGCCTGTTGGTTTTTTTACAAAAATATCGTTTTTGTCTTTCAAAATGCCATCATACATTCTGCATATTGCCAACCTGCCAAGAAAATTATCATACCCAAGATTAAAAACCTGCGCCTTAGCGGGGGCGACAAGGTCTGATAGCGCTGGAGAAACTTTTTCCAAAATTGTATCTAAAAGGGGAGTCAGATCTTTTGAGTTATCGTCTAAATCTCTTTTTGCTATTCCATCACGACCAATTGCATATATAGTAGCAAAATTAAGTTGCTCATTATTTGCTCCAAGTTCCATAAAAAGCTCAAGAACATCGTCCTCAGCTTGTTTGGGATTAGCTGCTGGTTTATCTATTTTATTTATAACAACAATAGGTTTTAATCCAAGCTCCAAAGATTTCTTTAGAACAAAACGAGTTTGTGGCATAGGACCTTCTTGCGCGTCCACAATCAAAAGTACTGAATCAATTGAACAAAGCACTCGTTCTACTTCCGACCCAAAATCTGCGTGTCCGGGCGTGTCCACTATATTTATTTTGGTATCTTTGTAAAAAAGGGAAGTATTCTTTGCGTAAATAGTGATACCGCGTTCTTGTTCTAATTTATCAGTGTCCATACTCATTTCACCAGTAAACATACCCGTCTGCCTCATAATGGCATCCGTAATTGTAGTCTTCCCATGATCAACATGAGCAATAATTGCGATATTTCTGATTTCCATATTTTTAAATAAAAAAAGCACTAAAAGCGCTTGGCTTACTAATATACCCATATAATACACCAAAAACAACAAAAAGTCTAGTAAAATACTGACACGCTGTAAGGCATTTTATCAGAAAAATAAGGGTTGTAGCTAAAATTTGGAAATTTCGACAAAATCTTATATGAGAATAAGTCTAATACAGTAAATTTAATCTTGATTTTCCCAACAATCCTCTCCTTCTTTTTCCATTTTTTCAAGTCTTGTATAATAATCGGGAATTTCATTCAAGTGAGCTAAAGTAATTTTTCCGGTCATTAGAGAATCGTCGTTTGTAACATTGGTGTGAGGATCCACTAAACCATGCTCCAATTCTACATCCATTCCCGCCCTAAACTGCTCAACATCAAACTTGCTCCAATCAATTCCTAATTCCTCCCCAACTTTTTTAGCTTCTTCAGCTGTGAAATGTTTTTTATTTTCCATATTTTTATTATACAACTAAAACGAGAGAAATTACAATTTTCTCATTAAGCGTAAATGCAAAAATAGGTTAGTTAAAGAAAACTATTTTATCCTTTCATATTTTAATATATTTCCACGAGGTAAATACATTAAAGTTAAAACTTGATCAGATAACTCAATTATTTTATATTCAAAAGTTTCATCATCGCTACTTACAATTAAATGTTCTTCATTGAGATTGAAATTTCCCTCAGACATTTTCTGATTCGAATAAAAGTCTGTCTTTTTTCCATCCCCGAATTCAATAATAGAATTTATGTCATCAAGCGACTTCCATTCTCCCTGTATTAAAGTAAGATTATCATAAAAAGTTTCTTCATCTAGAACAATAGTCTTTATTATTTCGTCAAACTTATCAAACCACTCTTGCTCTATTGCTGATCCAGCGCCACCAGCCAGATCCTTAAAAAACATTGCTTGTTTATCAAAATCCCATATTTTTTCGTTGCCACAGTTTGCTTCATTTGTCTCAAAATATTCTGGAGAGCTTGCTAAGATTTCTGATTTTGGCCCAGACAAAGTAATAGTAACTTGATGATTATTCTGAAAAAAATATAATTTTCTTTCAAAAACGACATCACAAACCTCAAACCTAGACAAAACTATAAATTCTTGAGCATTTTTACCATTAATCTTCCTGATTTTCTTTGATTCAGTCAACGGCCAGTCAACTTCTTCGCCATATTCACCTATTTTTAACGATTCAACATTCTTGAGAGCAGTCTCTTTGTTAAAACCCATAGTTCCCTCTAAAAAATCAATCTTATTACTCTCAACAGATAAATCAAACAAAGCTTCTCCTGCTCCACTGAAGTTAACATCGTGTGGATATTTTATAGACAATTTAGCGGTGGCATCTTCGATGACCAATCCAAGGACGGTCCTTGGACAAATTTAGATAAGCTTAAACATCCGCGCTTTTATTTAACACCTTAGTTAAAAAGTCGTTCCTTGAGGAGGAGCTTGCGACGGAAAAGATTCTTGGTAGTACCACTTATTATTCCCAATAATTAAGCATTTTAACATTTTCCATTTTGATTTTTAATTTTTACATTTTTTATGACCTTGGTTTTACTCACTTTTCGCAACCTTTGTTAAGGGTTTTGAATAGTGGCTAATTAGGTTTGGTAT
>JAHIYV010000060.1 GCA_018814635.1 Patescibacteria group bacterium
TCCTCTAAAAGCGAACCCATAACCCCTTTTCAGAAATTCAAGATAAAACAAACTAAAACCATAAACATTATCTACGGTCTTTTTATCTTTTAAATATTCCGAAACCTCTTTTTTGTGTAAAAAGAGTAATGGGGCAAACAAAATAACATTTTTTACATCGTTCCTTGATATTTTGGCGGAAATAATTGGATTACCAGAAAAGCTATATCCTATTATATGCAAATTCTTGTAGTCCCAGAGTGTTTGCTTATCATCAAAAGTTTTTATTCCTTTTTTATCTTTTACAAATTCAACGGCCAATTCTACTGTTCTTTTGCAATTTTCATAAGTAAAACTACCACCACTTAACCAGCTTCCAGAATAATAAACACTAAAAAAAGCAGTATTTTTATTTACCTTATTAGCAAAAAATTTTTCATCAATCATTTGTGGTAGGCCCGGAAAATAAACAAAGATATTTTTAACACTTACCTTGTTATCTCTCAAGCTATCTTTTGAATAATAAAAATGTAACGCTATGTTTTTATAAATAAAAAGTTGTAATTCCATATTTGTGTATGAGCTTTAGGTTAATAATATTTTGCCTCTTATTGCATCGACGATAATTTTTTTATTTAGATATTTTTTGAATTTTTTATTACTTATCTCTGGTTCTGTTAAACAAGGAATATTAAACTCTCTCGCTATTACCGCAATATGCGAAAGAATACCGCCATTTATTATTAGAGCATTGATCAGCGGGATTTTTTTGATTAAAGTGTTATCTATTTTACAATTTACTAAGACAACATCACCGTCTTTTATTTTATCATAATCTTCAGTATTATCGATGATTTTTAGGAAACCACTAGCTACGCCTCTGCAAACAATAACACCTGTTCCTAAAATTTTATTTTTACTAAAAGTATAATTTATGGTTTTAGGATGTTTATCTAGTGTCGTAATATTTCTACTTTGAAAAATATATATTTTCTTACCATCCCATCCCCACTCAATATCTTGAGGATTACCAAAAACTTTTTCAAGGTTTAACGCTATTTTTGATAGCTTTCTCAAAAATATATTTTGCAAATTATTTATTTTCTTTTTATCAATTTCTACCGTGTTCGGCTTTTTATGTCCACTGACGATGGAATCTCCCAATCCTTCTGTATACTCAACAATCATTTTTTTAGCATTTTGGTTAACTGGGTCGGCGGTAAATATTACGCCAGCGACTGTTACTGGCGCCAACTCTTGAACGGCAATCGCCATACTTTCATACTCTAATCTGACACCATTTATTTTTGCATATATTTTAGCATTATCGCTAAATAATGACTGATAACATAACTTAATAGCTCTTGAGATATTTTTCTCGCCTTTTATATTAAGAAAACTTGAATATTGACCAGCAAAACTTAACAGGGGAGAGTCTTCGCAAGTTGCTGAGCTCCGAACAACCAACGGCTTATTATTAAATTCTTGGCTGATTTTTTCAAGGATTATTTTTTGATATTTAGTAGGAATTTTAAAGTTAGACCATTTGTAACCTAAAGGGTCTAAAATTTTATTATCCGCTAATAATTGGTTAAAAACGCTAGTATTAATAATTAAGGTTTTTGGAATTAAGCACCCAGCTTTTTTCTTGATTATCTTGATATTTTTAGCTTTGGTTCCAACTTCTTGGCTATTACAATTATCCAGAAGTTTTATGTCATTAGAAACTGAAGATTTATCATTATCTGTATCTATCAACTTTAAAATTTCCTCTCTTATAAAAAACTTTTTCCCTTTTGGATTAAGTCGATGGGATTTTATAAAACCCTTCTTTTCCCAACGATAAATAGTAATGCTCGTAACATTAAATAATTTAGCTACTTCCTTTGTGGTTAAATAAGGATTATTCTTTTCCATACATTTAATAACATTAGTATACTTATAATAACATTTTTCTTAAACTTTACAAGAAATACTTATATGTCAGGCGATGTCAAAGCTGTCGCCCCCCCTCGAATTTAAACTTGAACTGCACCATTTGGGTGTCCAACACCCAAGTGGTGCAGTTCAAGTTTCGTCGCCCGAAAATTGAAAAAGGTGTTATTTTTTGCTACGGTTATTGAAATAAATAAAATATGAGATTTAAACCAAAAAAGGGAGCTGGGAAAAGAAAGTTTGTAAGAACTTTGAATTACAAAATACAATTTATACGCTAAAATAAACAAAGACCGCTAAAAGCGGTCTTTGTTCCATGAAATTCTCAATAACGATAATACAACGAATTAAAGCAAAAAGTAAATTTCCTCTATAAAAAGTTAAAATTTTCTAACACCTGCCACGATAAATATCTTAATTGAATTTTCCATGTTGATTTTTTTAAGAAAAAAAGCGCCTGACCATTTTTACTTCTTTTCACCCTTTTCACCCCAGATTAATCTCCGAAGTTAAATTACTTCAGAGATTGAAGATATTGAATACTTATCTTGATAAATTCTTCAGCCTCTATTTGTTCTGTCCAAATCTTTTTAATTTCTTCCAGTTTGTTTTTTAGATTAGGATAGAATAAAAGTTCTTCCGCGCCAATGGCTTTTTGTATTGATGGAAAATTGAGAAAAATTACATTGAAAATTTCAGATAGTTCCCAAAGATTGCCGTCATTTTGCATTTTGATCCCACGCCTTCGCGTAGGGCATGTTTTTAATTTGTGGCAAAAATCATAAAAAGCAAAATGGGTTAATTCGTGAGCAATAACTTCTTTTCGCATATCGTGTGAACGGTTGTAGTAAACTTGAAAGCTCTTATTTTCAAGATAGCGAGGATTGCAATTAAAAATAGATAAATAGCAAGTATAAATCTCTTTACTGTAATTCCTGCCAAAATATTTTTTAAGCTCGTCAAAAAGCGGAACTTCAATTTCAGAAAAACACTTATTTGTATCCATAAGTACATCCTCTAATTTATTTTTATTATTTATATAAAAA
>JAHIYV010000061.1 GCA_018814635.1 Patescibacteria group bacterium
CCTTAGTCTGTCTGCGCCGTCAGTTGGTTAATGTCGTCTGGATGATGCTGAAGCATAAAACTGAATACCGTTTGCCTGTTGTTTGATTAAACAAATTATTTACAAAATCGCTTGACTTTTTCTCATAGCGGATCTCCTTCCTTTTTGCCCGCCCGAGCGTTCCGTTTTGGTTCTGCCGCGCGAAGCGCGGCAATCAGTCAGGATTTTGTTCAAAATAGGTTCGAGCTTCGTTCAGTAATTGCGACTTGATATTTTTATTAAGTGCGAAAAACTTTTTATTGTCCGAACAAAATAACAAAAAACTATAAGAAAAAAATTGATTTGTGTTTTTTGCTTGCGTGTTGTTGTTTGTTATATTATAATAAATATGAGTATAAAAGTTTATAAGTTGGTCGTTAAAAAAGTCTTTTTGCTTTTTGAAAAGTTAAATTGACGAAAAAATAAACCCTGCTAAATCTAACGGGGTAAAATTATTAGTTTAGGTATTAGTTTAATTAATTAAATAAAAATGAAAAAGAAAATTTTAAGTTTAGGTGTTTTGTCTGTACTAGCGCTTCCCGCTGTTGCTTTTGCGGCGGTTACAACACTAACATATTTTGACTCATTTCTTACTAATTTTGGATCGTTGCTTACCAAAGTACCTGCTATTTTGGTTGCTATTGCTGTTATTTATTTCTTGTGGGGTGTAATTAAGTTTGTTGCTTCTGGTGATGAGGAGGAGGCACGAAAAGCTGGACGTGATCGTATGATACATGGAGTTATTGCTATAGCGGTAATGGTATCAATATGGGGATTGGTGGCATTTCTACAAAAAGTAACAGGCATTGATAAAGGTGGTGTTATTAAGATTCCCACTGCTATTAACACTGTTGATATTATAAATAGTGCTAACAGTTAAATAAGTCTTAACTCGTTAGGGTTAATACTATGGAATTGTTAAGCAAAATTAAAACGGAAATTGTTAATCCGGCAATTTATCTTTTGTTGGCGCTTGCGGCTGTATATTTTGTGTATGGTGTGTTTGTGTTCGTCAGTACTGACGATGATAAGACGCGCAAGGAAGGCAAAAAACATATGATTTGGGGTGTCGTTGGTATCGCAATTATGTTATCAGTAAAAGGTATCATCGCAACAATCCGAGCAACCATTAATTAGGTGGCGTGTTTTGGTGGTTATACTCCTAGATTCCGTTTTTCAACGGAATGACAAAACGAAGGAGATAACGCGAAATGATAAAAAAAGGGGACAGCCGTGGAGATAGCGCAGAATGACAAACAACCAAATAGTATCGCCTAGAAAATATTATTTAATTTTAATACCCATGGAGCGTGCTGATCCTTCTATTATTTTCATTGCTGCTTCGATGTTGTTTGCGTTTAGGTCTTCCATTTTGTGTTTGGCTATTTCTTGAAGTTGAGTTTTTGTAATAGTGCTAACTGTTTTTGTTGCATTTTTACCAGAACCTTTTTTGATATCCGCAGCTTTGCGTAAAAGAGATGAGGTGGGCGGGCTTTTCAAAATAAAATCAAAAGTGCGATCATCATAAACAGATATTAAAACAGTCATAATGTCCCCCATCATTTCTTTTGTTTTGTCATTGAATTGATTAACAAACTCACCTATATTTATTCCTGCTTGACCAAGCGCAGGACCAAGAGGAGGCGCGGGTGTAGCTTTTCCTGCTAGAACCTGTAATTTAATTTGTTTTTTTGCTTTTTTTGCCATATTTTATTAATTATCTTTAACTCGAATATTTATTCCTTCATTTGTTCGACCTAAACTTTCTTTACTTGAAGAAAGTCTAACTCCACAGGAGTCTCACGACCAAACATAGACACAAGAACTTTAACTTTACCCCGTTCCTCGTCCACTTCTTTTATTTTCCCTTCAAGTTCTTTGAAAGGACCGTCAATAATAATAACAATTTCATCAATTTCAAGATCAATTTTGTGTTTTGCTGTGGTGTTTTTTATCTTACTAAATAACATATCTACCTCAGTTTTTTCAAGTGGGATTGGATGAATACCCGCGCCAATGAAACCTGTTACGCGTGGCGTATTGCGAACTATATACCAAGACTCATCCGTCACAATCATATCAACAATAACATATCCTGGGTATATTTTTTCCTCAACCTCAACTCGTTTTCCACCTTTAATTGTAATTTTTTTTTCAGTGGGCACAACAACATTAAAAATCTTGTCTTCCATTCCGAGCGATTCAATACGCTGTTTCAAGTTACGACATACAGCATTTTCATACCCCACATAAGTATGAAGCGCGTACCAATTTCTACCTAATATAACTTCTTGTTTGTTCATAAAAATAAATTTAATAAGATTTTATTACAAAGCCTAACTATTGATATATTTTAAAAGATACTTCAAAAGATAATTAAATGCTGCGTCAAAGACCCCCAAAAGAACCGCAACCACTATAGAGATAATTATTACTAAAATTGTAAAATAAATTACCTGCTTTCGTGTCGGCCAATTAACATGCTTGAGTTCTCCTATTGTTTCTTTTATGTAATTAGTTAAGCTCATATTTTAAGGATATTAAGGATATTAAAAATCGCCCTCACAGGCGCTTATACATTACAATAATACTTATTTTTTCAAGTTCGTCAAATCAAAATCGTCAACAGAACGACAGAATGGTGGAGCGCAAACTTTTTGTTGTCCCGTGTAAAGTTTTTTGTTATTCCGTACGAAGTATTTTGTCATCCCGGATCTATCGGAGCTCGGCTTCGATAGATTACTTATCATCCTGTGCGAGCTTCTTATCATCCCGTGCTCTGGGTCCAGAAATCGTGGTTCAACCCCTGAATTCCGTTTTTCAATGGAATGACTAAGCGGGGGAGAAAAAACAAATTAGTTTTTAGAAAATAGTAAAAACGCAAATTTTGAGCTCTTTTTTGACTGCTTTCAACAACGCTTTAAAACCTCAAACACTTCAAATGGTGTAATTGAAGTGTTTGATAAAAAAGGGGTTGGTTTACTGAAAAGTCAAACATCTCAGTCTTATTATTAAAAAGTTTTTAAAAAATATCCTTGAGTGATTGTTTTTTTAGTTTATCCCTGAGATTTTGAAGTATTTGTTCTTTGTGTAAAAAAATCTCATTCTTAATAACTGAATTGGTTTTAATGTATAGAATTTGGTTTTTTATATTAATGGCAGATTTATTTAGTTTAATTCCTAGTGTATTATATAAAACCTTAATTATTGCCTCGTGGGTTACTTTGTTGGGAGAGGTGAATTTTTTAAATCTATCTAAAAAAGAAGAAAGAGAATTAAGCGCCATATATTACTAATTTTACTAATTTTTATTTTGTTTTATTTATTTATTTATTGGCTTAATTAAATAAACAAAAGAACCATCTGATACCCCTTGTACAATAAGCACTTCCTGTTTTGAATTATATTTTAACACAACACTATCTTGGTTTATTGACTGAAATCCTTCTAAAAGATATTTGGCATTAAATTTTTCGTTAATTTCTTCCCCTTTAATAACAGCGTTAATATTTGTTGTGTTTTCGCCAATATCTATATTTCTTGAATCTAGTTCAAGTGTTTTGTTAATAATATCTGTTTTGATATTAATTTTATGAAATTTATCCGTAAATATATTGACAAGTTTTAACGCATTTATAATGTCTTTTTTAAAAACAACAACCTCTGTTGTGAAATCTGTTGGAATTATTTGTTTATAATTTAAATAACTATTATTAATAGTTCGAGATATTATATAAATATCATCTGTTGAAAACATAATTTGGTTTTGGTCA
>JAHIYV010000062.1 GCA_018814635.1 Patescibacteria group bacterium
ATTAAGAAAAGTGATATTGACGAGATAGAAAACAAGTTAAATAACAGACCCAGAAAGAGACTTAATTATTTAACTCCTTATGAAGTTTTTGTTAAAAAAATGAATCCAAAAAACTTCCCGGTTCAGAGTTTAATCTAAGGTAAACATATCCAATCAGAAAAAATTGGGTATTTGTTTAGATATGATTTACCCTCTCTCGTAAACACAATCTCGCTGTCATAATTTTTGTGCAGTTCTTCTTCAAGATGATGAATATATGCGTATTGTCGTTCTATATAAACAACAACTTGCGTATAGCGCACTACCGTTGCCAGTAACGCAAACCAAATGATACTGCCCAGAAAACTTCCATCGACACTTATTGCGATTCCAATTTTTTGCGCAGTTATCTGAGAAAATGCAGTTATGGCATCAGCTGGCCAAAAAGTATACAGCACCACAAGTACTAAGACCAAAAGGACTAGAGCCACCAATTTATCACGGAGCTTTATTGACTCCTTGATATTTAAGAAAGTGTCTTTGTAGTACTCGTGTAGTGCCTGAAATTTTGTGTCGCTAGATATACTAGGCATCTTAATTTTGAGGTGCACGATTTAGAGCACTAATTATATTGTCCTCAGTGTATCCTTCAACAAGAGCGTATTTTCCATTGAACACTTCTTCGGGGAGAGAATTTCCTCTTTCGAGTCTTACGACAGCAAGACAATTTCCATGCTCAATACTCTGAGCTACTTCAAAATTGATCCAGTTGCGATACCCAATAAGACCACGATCTTTATGTTCTTTGTTGGCTTCTTTTCCAGCAATTACAAGAGTATGAGTAGCTTCTTTGATTTTTAATGTAAGGCCAGCTTTGATGCGACCAATGTTCACACTGTTTATTTCAGTTGGAGTTTTGTCGTTAAAAACGAAATCAAAATCATCGTTAGCATGCCACGCCTCCAAAAGATATTTATAATGCTTGTCGTTCTCATAGTCGAAACTCACGAAAACCTTTTTCTTATTTGCCATATATTTTATAGTTAATTTATAATGTGGATAACCGTGCTTGTTTAGGTTATGTTTAGGTAGTATACTCTAAGTATGAAAGAGAAGTCAAGCACTGGTATAGGGAAACCATCAAAGCGACAAGCGGAGATTCTACAGTTTGCCAGAGAATACCGCCGAGAGAACGGCTATTCGCCCTCGTTGACCGAGATTGCGAAGTATTTTGATATTTCTATTCCAACAGTTCATCAGCATGTCTCGTCCTTAAAGGAGAAAAATCTTCTCACGACCGAGAAAGGGAAAAAACGATCTATTCAAGCACTTCATAATCATAAACTAGCAACTGTAGAAATATTGCTGATGGGGTTGATTCCCGCCGGAGGCCCCATCGAAGCAATCCATGATCCAAGACCGATAGAAGTTCCACGCAACATGCTTTCGTCTGGTGCTAACTATTACGCGCTAGAAGTAACTGGGCGAAGTATGATTGAGGAAGGAATTTCTGATGGTGATATTGTGATAATCCGTGAACAGCAGACAGTTGATGATGGTGAAAAAGCTGTCGCGTATATGCCGGATAGAAATGAGGTTACGCTCAAAAAGATTTATAGAGAAAAAGACAGGGTTAAACTTGTTCCGGCAAATAAATACATGGAGCCTTTTTACGAAACGAATGTTGAGATACAAGGAAAGGTCGTGGGGGTGCTTAGGAAAGAAATTTAATAAATGTTAAAATAAAGCTATGCGTAATGTAACAACAAAAATACTGCTTGGTGATTCGCGTGAAGTGCTTAAAGAAATTAATGACAATTTGGTTGATTTAATTGTTACTTCACCACCTTATGCAGACAGAAGAAAAAATACCTATGGTGGTATTAGCACTGAAGAATATGTCGAGTGGTTTTTACCCGTCAGCGAGCAATTATTACGCGTGTTAAAACCGACTGGCACCTTTATTCTAAACATCAAAGAAAAAGCAGAGAATGGTGAGCGTAGTACCTATGTACTTGAGCTTATTTTAGCGTTGCGTAAACAGGGGTGGCTATGGACGGAAGAATTTATCTGGCATAAAAAAAATAGTTATCCTGGAAAATGGCCAAATCGTTTTCGCGACTCATGGGAACGAGTATTGCAATTCAACAAGGCGCGCGATTTTAATATGTATCAAGACGCCGTAATGGTGCCAGTTGGTGATTGGGCGAATGGTCGACTAAAAAATCTGAGCGAGACAGACAAAATACGAGATACTTCTAAAAGCGGTAGCGGGTTTGGCAAAAACATTTCTAACTGGTTAGAACGAAGTATGGTGTACCCTAATAATGTTTTGAAATTCGCGACCGTTTGTAACAACAAAAATCACAGCGCAGCTTTCCCGAAAGAATTACCGGAATGGTTTATTAAATTATTCACTCAAGCAAACGATTGGGTTTTAGATCCATTTTTGGGTTCAGGTACTACTTCGGAAGTAGCACAGAGAATGGGGCGTAATTCTATCGGAATCGACATTGTGCCAGAATATACTGAGATGGCTAAAGAAAAAATTGCGCAAAAAAATTGTCTTTATTCAGCCATAACAAAATCTCTGTATGAAAAAATTTAACTTACAAGAAATTTATAAATATGTAGAGAAACATATTTTAATCTTTCACCAAAGGAAGCTGGATTATGTGCAAAACAAAGTTGATTTGCTCAAGATTCTGAAACAGAAAAATCCCTACCTTTTCAGAGCCAAGAATGTTTTGACGGCTCAGGATTTAATCAAGGGATTTTTGGATGCTTTTCTGCAATCTCAAGAGGAAACATTATTTGGTGATTTTATCGAGGGTCTGGCTATTTTTGTTTGTGACAAAGTATATGGCTCAAAAAAATCAGAATTAACAGGCATCGATTTAGAATTTGAAAAAGATGGGGTAATTTATGTTGTTGAAATCAAAGCGGGCTGGAACTGGGGCAATTCAAGTCAAATCCGTCAGCTTAATATTAATTTTGCAAGTGCAAAAAAATTAATGCGGGCAAAAACTGGCAAAAAAGTCATCGCGGTAAATGGGTGTTGTTTTGGTAAGGATAATAAACCGGACAAGGGTGGTTATTTAAAATTATGCGGGCAACAGTTTTGGGAGCTTATTTCTGGGGATGAAAAATTATACATAGATATCGTTGAACCGATTGGTTACGAAGCGAGAGAGAAAAATGAGGAATTTGCTGAGAATTATGCTCAAATAATAAACAAACTGACATTAGAGTTTTCGCAGAAATTTTGTGATGACGGAAAAATAAATTGGGAAAAGCTGGTCGAGTATAATTCAGGATTTAAAAAGATAATAAAAAAATAAAATTATGAAAACATATCAAGTCATTCTAACAAAAGCATACACGGTTACCATTAACTCCAATGGAGAGACTCAAGCGAAAAGACTTGCTGAGTTTTACACTGGAGATATTCAAGATATCTCCACTAACCAAGCCAGAAAGGAACATGACTTTAATATTGAGCAGATTACATGTGGTATGAACGAAGGATTTGATGTAAAAGAAATTTCTAATGTTTAAATTCCATGCTGTCTAAAGAGCAGAAAACAGCTATAGAATATGTGCTTCGTAAAAGTATTCAAAACAAACTAAAAAATTTTAAGTTAGAATCAACATCAGCACCTTTTCATACCCGATTGCTGGGCAAAGATAGATTGGCACTCTACACATTTATTCATTTCCTCAATAAAAACTTTGAAACAGGTATTTTTGAGCCGGTTGGTCTTGCTTTAGCGCAAAAGCATTTTAAAATGGCTACCTCGCAAGCTACGGCTGGAAATCAAATCAGTAGCACCGCACAGGCTGAAATCCAAAAGATTATTGATGGTCTTGTTACGGCAACAAGCACTCCAAATAAAAAAGAAGAAATTGAGAGAATACGAAAAGTTTGTCAAACAGGCGATATGATCAAGGTAAAGCCAACAAAAGTTGATTTAATGTTTGAATCAAAAGATGGTGCGTATTTCTTGTTTGATATTAAAACTGCTAAACCAAATGCTGGTGGATTTAAAGAGTTTAAACGCACACTACTTGAATGGGTTGCTGTTGTTTTGGCAAACAAACCTGATGCAGAAATACATACTCTTATTGCAATTCCATATAATCCTTACGAACCAGAACCTTATACCCGTTGGACTATGCGGAGAATGTTAGATTTAGAAAATGAGCTTAAAGTAGCAGACGAGTTTTGGGATTTTCTTGGCGGTAAAAATACCTATAAGGATTTACTTGACTGTTTTGAGAGAGTTGGTATTGAGTTGAGAGATGAAATTGATGCCTACTTTAAGCTCTTTACTAAGAAATAATGTCCGCCCCGAATTTCGCCAAAACAAAAAGCGGAGCAAATGGAAAATTCCTCCCCAAGTCACGGATATTTGCCTGCTGGCAAATTCCGCGACCCCTCCTCACTCGCCTTCGCTCGCTCCGGCCTTGCGAAGCTACGCTTC
>JAHIYV010000063.1 GCA_018814635.1 Patescibacteria group bacterium
TGTTCATTGCTTCTGCGCAGAGACGAAGCGGTACAATCCCCTATGAGTCTTTTCCAGCTCCTTGCGAGCAAGGGGCTGGACGACAGGGTTAGGGTAAGTAATGCCACCTCGTCTCTGCGCATTCTACCAAGAAAACAAAAACCCCAGTAGAGTACTTTCTCTCATACTGGGGTTTGGGGGGAAGGAATTTTTGCCCGCTTGCGCTTTCCGCGCCTTCGGCGCGGTTGGGGTGGGAGCGTTTCCGCCATTCCGCTTTTAGCGGAATGTCAAAACAGAAAAATTTTCTTTTTCTTAAATTGAAAAAAATTGGGGGTGCGCGATTAAAAAAATGTAGAGAAAATTTTTCTGTTTTGCTCGCCGAAGCGAAGCGGAGGCAGGCTGAAACGCTGGGCGGGATTCAATCCGCAAAATCCTCTGGATTTTGCTCAAAAAATATCTAACGCGTTGCATCAAAACAAAAAATGGGAGGTGAGGTAAAATAAAATAGGTGAGATAAAATAGGCCCTAGAAACACCACATTATTGTAACTTCCCACACTTCCTGTTCGCTTTGTGTCACTTGGGGGTGAAACCCCCAAGTGACACAAAGGCGGATTAGAAAAACTTGAAATCGTCCTTTTCGCTTCCGCTTCAAGGCGAGGCGGGCGGAAAGGGGGTTCGGTCTTTAGCGCTTCCGCCCGCCGAGCCCGTTAATGAAATCAGTTCGGATATTTTCAAACAGACACCGCCAGTAATTGTTGTTTACTTTTTTTGATTTTTGGCGTAACATTAAAGTAGTTGAAAAGGAATATAACTGATACTTTAATTCTACTACCACGATATTAGTATGTCAACCATTACAAAAACACTTAAAAAACTTAGGGAAGCAAAGGGTTTATCCCAAGAAAAATTGGCGAGATTGGCCGATGTCGCCAATAATACAATTATCAAAATTGAAGCTGGTAAAAACCAGAACCCAACACTTGATACCCTCAAAAAAATAGCGAGGGCTCTTGAGGTAAGCGTTGATGAGTTAATAGAATAAATGGATTATAAAATTATGAATGATCAAAAATTTAATAATCAAATAAATCAAGATAAAAAAATTCTCGCAAATAAAAAAATGCGGTCCAAAATAATAATTATCAGTGCTTTATTGCTGGTAATTTTCGTTTTTTTATCAATAGTAGTAGGTTATTTCTATTTTAAAGGAACCGGGCCTAAGATTGGTCCTAAAATTGGATCTATAGTTAGATCTATAAAAGGAAGGATTGTAAAAGGAAGGATTGTGGGTCTTACTTTAATGTGGACATACATTCCTCTCTACGATTCTTCATTTGTTGACTTAGATGGCGATGGTAAAAAGGAATTTCTCGGAGCCACCGACTATTGGGGGAAAAATATAGTAGCTTATGATCTAAATCGAAATATGATTTGGTCACATGAATTGTTTGCAGATGGCAATACTCCCTATTATGTAGTTGATGACTTAAATGGCGATGGTAAAAAAGAAATCATAGGAAATGGTAAAGACATAAAGTACTCTATTTACTATCCCGAAAAACATCTCAATGTTGGAAAACGGGATTTTACCATATTTATTTTAGACTATTTGGGAAATGAAAAATTAAATAAGAGATTTGATAGCGATGTCTATCATTCATTTTATCCATTATTTGCTGATGATTTAGATGGCGATGGCAAAAAGGAGATAATATTCAAAAAGGATGCTGGATATACTTCTGAAGGAAATTATGTTTCATACATTTTTATTATTGACGATAAACTTAATATAATTGGAAACGCAACTATACCAAAACCACATCAATATGCTGAGCTTTTAATTCACGCAAAGGATATTAATGGTGATTCTAAAAAAGAGATTGTTTGCGCATTTAAATTTGACAGCCAAACTAGTGATATGATTTATCCTTTTGAATATTTTACTAATAAAGGGCTTATTCCATTAAATCTTTCCGAGCTGGAAAGAAATGAACTTATGAAAGATATGAAAGATATAATACTTCCGCCATTGATATGGGGTCCAGAGAAGGCAAAATTTAATATTTCTATAGGTAATGAAAAATATCTGCTTAATAGCACAGCTGAAAAAAAAGGTGGACACGGAGGATTGGAAGATCCTTTTCGTTATATTTGTGGATTTGAGATATACAAATCATCAGGTGAATTGCAAGCGGTCTACACTTCACCACAAGAATATGTATGGCCTTACCCAAAAATTGTTGTTGCAGATTTAGACAATGATAAGAATGACGAAATCATCTGGGAAGACTATAAGGATTATTCTACAGATGAGGTTTACGGATTCAAGGTTTTCACTTTGAAATAAAATTGCGGCGGCGGAAAAAAATTGGAATCGGAAAGCCCCAGTAGTAGAACGCTTCGCGTTCACTACGGGGCAGGCGAGGGCGGGCAAAAATTCCTTCCCCCCAACCCAGTATGAGAGAAAGTACTCTACTGGGATTTTTGTTTTCTTGGTAGAATGCGCAGAGACGAGGTGGCATTACTTACCCTAACCCTGTCGTCCAGCCCCTTGCTCGCAAGGAGCTGGAAAAGACTCATAGGGGATTGTACCGCTTCGTCTCTGCGCAGAAGCAATGAACA
>JAHIYV010000064.1 GCA_018814635.1 Patescibacteria group bacterium
ATAATTCATATTCAAACCGCGGGAGAAGATCGGGATTTTATAATGCATGGAGTATCAAAACCTTTTGAATTAAAAAACTTTATTTCACAACTCCAAGACACTGCCGCAGAAGAACCAATGATTGTAAAAATTGCGCAATAAAATATTCTATGCAAAAAATGAAGGGGCTCACTAGCCCCTTTTCTTTTCAGGGGTAGTATAATAAAAAAATAGGTATCTGAAAATTTTGAGTTTTCTCGTTGGTTTTGGGTAACCTTTTTTATTTTTATAATTCAGTATATAGTTATAAATTATGAAGTGGACAAAGTGGAAGTTTTGTGCTGGTATAGACGAAGCGGGGCGTGGACCACTTGCTGGTCCTGTGGCGGTGGGTGCTGTTTTGATAAGTACAAAAAATAAAAAATGCTTGAAATGCGTTTTTGAAAAAATAAAAGGCAAGGATTCAAAAAAACTAACAGTCAGCGAACGTGAAAAGTGGTTTCAAGTTATTCACGCTGAACAAACAAAAGGCAATTTACAATACACAGTTTCATTAGTTGGCGCAAAAATAATAGACAAAAAAGGTATTATGTATGCGATACAAACTGCGCTTCGTCGTTCTTTATTAAAAATTAACGCAAAGCCGACACAAACACAAGTGCTCCTTGATGGCGGATTGCGTGCGCCACAACAATATATTTATCAAAAAACAATCATAAAAGGAGACGAGAGCAAGCTCGTGATTTCTCTTGCTTCAATTGTCGCTAAAGTTATTCGCGACAAGAAAATGTGCCAATATGCAATACAATACCCCAAATATGATTTTAATTTACACAAAGGTTATGGCACAGCACGTCACAGAAAAAAGCTTCAGCAACACGGAATAAGTTTGCTGCACCGAGCATCGTTTTGTCGTTTTTTGTAATTTATACTCGTTTGCTTGATTTTTTGAATAGAATCTATATACTGGTTCACATATGACAGTACGAATGAGACATACTCATGGGCATACACGCAATCGTCGTTCACATCACGCGCTTACAGAAGCGCGGCTTTCAAAGTGTGTTAAATGTGGCACTTTGCATTTGCGACACCATATGTGCACAGCTTGTGGTACTTATCGTAATCGTGAAATTATTGATGTGATGACGAAGATATTAAAAAGGGAAGAAAAACGAAGAGAACACCATGAAGCAAAAACAGGAAAACCTGAAAAAGAGTAAAAGCCGAGAGTACCACGCCAAAGACATCAGCTAAGAGCACAAAGAAAACAAAGTAATTTTATAAAAGATCTTCAAATACTATAATAAAATCATATGAGTAACCGTCATTTGTCAAGATCCATCGTATTGCAATCGTTATTTGAGTGGGACTTTGGTGGTTGTGATAATAATACTATTGATGAAATTTTAGAACGCAACGAAGAGGAATTTGCCCCTGGCTTGGAAGATTTTTCTTTTATCAAAAACTTAACCACTAACATTCTCTTAAAATATAAAGAGCTTGATATAATAATTAGCAAAGCGGCGCCCGAATGGCCTATTGATAAAATTTCTATTATTGATAGAAATGTTTTGCGTATTGGTTTGTATGAACTTTTGTTTAGCATACGCCAAGATGTTCCTGCCAAGGTCGCTATCAATGAAGCCATTGAACTTGCAAAGACATTTGGAGGAGACCACAGTGGTAAGTTTGTAAATGGGGTATTGGGTTCTGTGTATAAAGAAATTGGAGAACCCGGAAAAGATGAAACAGGAGAACACAACAAAAGTAAAAATAAAAATTCAATCAAGCATTCAATAGATAATTCTAAATTACCAGTTGAGCATCTAGGTGGTGCTATTATATATGCTCGTAATGGAGAGGAAATATATCTTGCGTTAGTGCATGATATTTTTGGACATTGGACATTATCAAAGGGTCATCTTAAGAAAGATGAAGATCTAATCGCAGGTACTGCGCGTGAAATTAAGGAAGAGATTGGGCTTGATGTGACCATAAAAGAAAAACTTGGTGAAAATGAATATCTTTCTTCTAATCGTGGAAACCCTAAACAAGGCAAAATACGCAAACAAGTAACCTATTTTTTAGCCGAAGCTGAGTATAAAGAGTTACAATTAGAAGACGAGAAAGGGGGGCTTGATGATGCTAAATGGTTTAAGCTTTCTGAGATTGTTGATTTAAATATATATGATGATATTCTGCCAATTTTTACACAAGCTATTAATAGACTTATAGAAAAGCCCGTCAACAATAACAATACAGATGATAATCAATAAAATGAAAGAAAAACTTGAAAAACTCATAAACTTTGAACAAAAAATAAAAATTATTTTTAATAATAAACAACTTCTCAAGGAAGCATTTACCCACCGTTCATATATTAATGAGAATCGCGAATGTGATTGGGCGCACAATGAAAGACTTGAGTTTTTGGGAGATGCTGTATTGGAGCTTGTTGCGACTGAATATCTATTTTCTAAGTATCCACAACACACAGAGGGTGATCTTACAAGTTTTCGTGCCGCACTTGTTAATACGCAAAGTATTTCAGAAGGTGCTGTGTTTTGGAATATGAATGATTACTTGTTGTTATCCAAAGGAGAATCCAGGGATGTTGGAAAAGCGCGTCATTCTATTCTTGCCAACACTTTTGAAGCTGTTATTGGCGCGATATATCTTGATCAAGGGTATCAAGTTACGCGAGATTTTATCTCAAAAAGTTTATTTCATAAAACTAAAAAAATAGTTGAACAGGAATTATGGAAAGATGCAAAAAGTCGCTTACAAGAAAAAGCGCAAGAGATTACATATATTACTCCTTCATATTCAATTATTAAAGAAGTTGGACCGGACCATAATAAAGAATTCATCGTTGGTGTGTTTATTGGAGATGAGATGATTGCTGAGGGTTTTGGTTTGTCAAAACAAGAAGCCGAACAACAAGCAGCCGAGAAGGCCTTAAAAATTAAAAAGTGGTAAACGGCTCAATGTGTTGAGCTGTTAAAAACAAGGGAGAGGAGGAGAACATCTCCCAACCTCCTCTGAATCTGACTTAGGTTGATCTTCTTTCTTAGAGCCTGTTTAAAAACTTCATTTCGGCTAAAAATTCCCACCCAGCACCTTCTTTGTGTTACAAAGAAGGTGCTGGGTGGGAATTTCGCTTCGAAAGCAAATTCTTAAACAGGCTTGCGAAAGTCAGGAGAAGCATACAAAGAGGAGTAAAAAAGATCTCATTTCTGTTGCAAGCACCACTCTGTCGTCGTAACCTCCAGTGCATACTAAAGGGACAAAGTCCCTCTTTGTGTAAAAAAAGAAGCTTATAAAAAGCATCTTTTTCCATTACTAGAATAAACAAATAAAGTCCAGTCCATACTGATGGAAATGCTTCTTTATGATGAAAAAAGAATATCGCTTGATGCTCTCCTGTTATAGTCTTGAGTTTTGTGGCTCGAGAAAGAAATTCTTTTCTCTTTTTTTCTGGGAATTTTTCTATTGCATACCGTAACATTGTTCATGGAAAACAAGTTAAATAATAGACCAAGAAAACGACTTAATTATTTAACTCCTTATGAAGTTTTTGTTAAAAAAATAAATCCAAAAAACTTCCAGGCTCAGAGTTTAATCTAAGCGTTATTTGTTTTTTTTTATTTTTAGGTTATTATTGTTAACAATAAAGGTCAATTTTGTTTTATTAGTTTAATTAAAAATATTTATTTTATGGATCAAACACAACTACAACAAAATATCGTTAAAGAATTAGGGTTAGAGGAGTTAAATGAAGGCACACAAAAAGAGATTTTAGCAAAAATGACGGAATCAGTATTAAAAAGAATTACTGTTAATGTTCTTGAAAAATTATCTGAGCCCGATTTAAATGAGTTTGAAAAAATGCAACAAGCAGGTAATGCCGAAGCGGTTGATAATTTTTTAAAATCTAAAATTGAAAATTACGAACAAGTAGTGCAAGATACAATCATTCAATTCAAAGAAGAAATGAAAGATACCATTCAAACATTGAAAAAAGACCTGGTGTAAAAAATAAAAAAAGTTAATGTGATTTTGGAAACGACAACCAAAGAAGTTATCCATGAAATTATTCAGAAATTTAAACCAAAAAAAATTATTATTTTTGGTTCTTACGCTTGGGGTAAGCC
>JAHIYV010000065.1 GCA_018814635.1 Patescibacteria group bacterium
ATACTTGCTTCAATTCGTTGAATTCTTTCTTGTCCCATATTGTCAACATTCCCATCACTCTCATTTTTGATTTCAGTTTCACTCTTGGGAAAATTTTTCATTTCCTCCTCAATTTCTTTGATGAGGTTGTCAATGTATTTTTTATCCTCAGTGCTTAGTTTTTGAACCCCCTCTTTTTCTGCAATTATTTGTTCCATTAAAATTTATTATACAACATTTTTGAAAATTTTTCTCATTCTCATTTTTAATATTTTTACTTGACTTTATATTGATATCATTTATCATATAAAAGATAAGATTTGATGTCTGAAAGTTTGAGTATATTAGATTCTAGAAAAACTGTTTTCAAATTTAAAATTAAGGCTTATTCATACAAAAAAACAAGATTCCGACTCTGGGGATGCCAAAAAAGGGCTGAGTTGGAGGATAAAAAGTGAGAAATTGGGTTTTTTACTAAAAAAGCCTGTTTTTGGGTATTCTTTAATGGTATTTTTTGTAACTTTTCCTCTGTTTGTAGCGCAGGCGGGTTTCTTCTCTTTTTTTCAAAATACCTTTGAGTCCGTAAGAGTGGGCTTACACAGACCAAAAGAAAATTCGCAAAATATGGCATTATTATACGCAGCTGTTCACACTGATCCCAATCCTTCTAAAGGAGGAGGAGGCATTACGATTGCGTATGACACAGCTCTTCTGCCAGAAATAGGGCCACAGGATGCATTGGTTGATACCAGTGTTACCAGTAAAAAAGAGCCAAAAAGTGACCAAATAAGTATTTATGTGGTGAGAGAAGGCGATTCTCTTTCTCAGATTGCAAAAATGTTTGGCGTATCCACCAAAACTATTATATGGGCAAATGATATTGGAAGTAAAGGAATTATACGCCCCGGGGAACAACTTGTCATTTTACCTGTTTCCGGAGTACGGCACACCGTTGTAAAAGGAGACACTCTTTCTGGTCTTGCTAGAAAATACAATAGCGCTATTAAAGAAATTCTTGAATTAAATGGTTTTGAAACAGACCACACTCTTTCCATTGGTGATAGTGTGATTATTCCGGGAGGAGAAATGGTTGAGCCAACAAAAGAACAAAGTCGCGCTTATACAAAAAATATTATCAACAACTCTCGCGCATATGCCGGTTATTATATTAGACCGATTATGGGTGGTGTAAAAACACAAGGAATACATGGTTATAATGCGATAGACCTTGCGTCGTCATATGGTACTTCAATTTTAGCATCTGCTTCAGGAGAAGTTATTTTAAGCAAATCTGCCCCCGGTAACCCATGGTTTGGTGGTTATGGTAATTATATTGTAGTTCAACACAATAATGGTACTCAAACAGTGTATGCTCATTTAAGTCAAAACCTCGTAAAACGCGGTTGGAAAGTAGTACAAGGGCAAGTGATTGGCTACATGGGATCCACCGGTAACTCAACAGGAAACCACCTCCACTTCGAAATTCGCGGAGCGGTTAATCCGTTTTAGGTTGTATCTTGAATAAAAAAAGAACGCATCCTGTCTCTAAGCGAAGGTAGGATGTGTTAACTACTCAGGGTTTATGGCTTTATTTTTTGTTTTAATTTCTATTTTGTCTACGAAATGATAAAATAAAAAGATGAAAGAATATCACGCCAATAAGACAGATTTATTTAATATAGCGAAACAGCTGGTTTTTGATTGTGAAAAAATAGAATCAGGGAGGGCTGTGGTTTTAGCTCTTCAAGGGGAGCTTGGGGCAGGAAAGACGACTCTTACTCAACATATTGCGAAGGTTTTTGGAATTAAAAAAAATATTACCAGCCCAACTTTTGTGATTGAGAAAATTTATAATATTCCCAAACAAACACAAAGTAAGTTTTCTAAACTGGTTCATATTGATGCGTATCGTTTACAAAATAAGGCAGAGCTTAATACGCTTGGGTGGGGTGAATCATTGGATAACTCCACCAACATTATTGTAATTGAGTGGTCTGAAAATATCTCAACCGCCTTGCCTCAAAATACAATTTGGGTCACACTTAAACATATTGATGAAAAATTGCGGAACATAAAATGGTAAATGATATTTATGGAGAAAAAAAATAAAACCAAAAATAAAAAACAACAACAAATTTTAGTTTTGCTTGATGTTCATGCGATATTACATCGCGCGTATCATGCTATGCCAAATTTTTTTTCTAAAAAAGGGGAGCCAACTGGCGCGCTTTATGGTGTTTGCGCAATGATTATAAAAATCATCGCCGACTTGAAGCCGGATTATATTATTGCTTGTTATGATTTACCAAAACCGACATTTCGGCACGAGGTGTATGCAGAATATAAACAAGGGCGCGCGAAATCGGACGAGGAGTTAGTTGTTCAAATAAAAAGATCAAGAGACATTTTTGATGTTTTTGAAATACCAATATATGAAGCGGAGGGTTTTGAAGCAGATGATATTTTGGGTACAATTGTTAAAAAAGTAAAACAAAACAAAAATCTGCAAACAATTATTGCCTCTGGTGATATGGACACATTGCAATTAGTTGATGACAAACAAGTTTGTGTTTATACTCTCAAAAAAGGAATAAACGATACAATACTTTATGACGAAAAAGCTGTGATAGACAGATTTGGTTTTGTTCCTGATTTACTTCCAGACTACAAAGGACTACGGGGAGATCCGTCAGATAACATTATTGGAATAAAGGGGATTGGAGAAAAAACAGCCACAACTTTAATTACGCAATTTGGTAGTATTGAAAAAATTTATAAAGCTCTTAAAAACAATAAACAGGCATTTTTAGATTTGAAAATAACACCAAGAATTATTCAGCTTCTTATAGATAATAAAGACGAAGCACTTTTTTCTAAAACCCTAGCGACGATTAGACTTGATGCGCCGATTGATTTTGAGATTCCGAAAACAATATGGAACGAAACCATTGATATTAACAAAGTAGACAAACTTTTTAACGAACTTGATTTTCGCAATATGTCGGCGCGTCTTAAAAACACAATTAAACAAGAAGAACCCCAAAACGCGCAAAACACAGCGGAAAAAAAAGACAGCGAAAACAAAAAAGGGGAAATTAACGAGGAAGAATTATGTCGCGCCAAAATAGCTCTTTGGCTTATTAATTCCGATTCTACTAATCCAACACTTGAAGATATTTTGACATTCACGGGTAAAGAAAATTTCAAAGAAGCTGTACTTGTTTTGCTCGAAGAATTAAAAGAAAAAAAACTAACCAAGCTCTATTATGATATTGAACTCCCTCTTATTCCAATTTTAGACGCGGCGCAAAAAAGAGGGATTATTGTGGATGTTCCACATTTTCAAAATCTCTCTAAAACATATCACCAAAAACTAGATAGTCTTGAAAAAGAAATATGGAAAATGGCGGGAGAAGAATTTAACATCAATTCCCCAAAACAACTCGCTGAAATTCTCTTTGATAAAATGCAACTTTCTGTTAAGGGATTAAAAAAAACAGCGGGTGGCGCGCGTTCCACACGAGAATCAGAGTTGGTGAAATTACAAAATGAACATAAAATAATTGCTGTACTTCTTGACTACCGTGAGTTGCAAAAACTTCTCTCTACTTATATTGATACAATTCCACAGATGGTTAATAGTAACAGTCGTGTGCATTCTACTCTTCACCAAACAGGCACAACAACAGGGAGAATGTCCTCATCCAATCCCAATATGCAGAATATTCCGGCTCACAGTGAAATGAGTATTGCGATACGCAAAGGATTTGTGGCGACAGAAGGTTTTAGTTTGGTTGCCCTTGATTATTCCCAAATAGAAGTGAGGGTGCTAGCGATGCTTTCGAAAGATAAAAAACTTACTGATATTTTTCACAAAAAAGAAGACATACATGCTGCCATGGCGGCGTTTATGTTTGAGGTACATAAAGATGAAGTTACAAAAGAAATGAGGAGAGAAGCGAAAGTTGTAAATTTTGGCATGATATATGGTATGGGAATTAATGCACTTCATACGCAACTTGGGGGTACTCGCGCGGAGGCGCAAGAATTTTACAATAATTATTTTAGAAAATTTCCAACCATTAAGAAGTACTTTGAAGAAACCAAACAAAAAGCGCGAGATATGGGGTATACAGAAACTTTATTTGGGAGGCGCAGATATTTTGGCGGTATGACTTCTCATATTCCATATATTCGCGCAATGGCCGAACGGATGGCGGTTAATGCTCCTATCCAAGGTACAGCAGCGGATATTATTAAAATTGCTATGCGCGCGGCCGACGAGGAGTTGCAAAAAAAGAAATACAAAGATGATACCCACTTAATTCTTCAAGTACACGATGAACTTATTTATGAAATAAAAAATGAAAAAATAGACGATGCCATAGAAATTATTTCAGAAGCAATGCAAAACATTTCTGATTTTTCAATACCACTTGAAGTTAGTGTTTCCGCCGGACAAAATTTAGGGGAAATGGAGTCGTATAAAAAACAAAAACTATTATGATTATTTTAATCTATGGAACAGACATAGACAGCGTTCTTAAGGTGTCGCGTAAGCATTTGGATACTTTAATAATCAAACGACCAGAGGCAAGATTTTTCAAGATAGACAATGAAACTTTTCAACAGGCTGAATTTGAAGAATTAATTTGTGGTCAAGGATTGTTTGATAGAAAATTTATAGTACAGCTAGACCGAGTTTTTGAAAACACAGAGGCAAAAGATTTTATACTTCAAAATGTAACAAAAATGGCAGAATCAGAAAACGCGTTCGTGATAACAGAAGACAAACTTACAAAACCAATTTTTGAAAAAATTAAAAAAGTTGCGTTAAAAACAGAAGAGTTTAATAAAAAAGAAGTTACAAAAAAAGAATTTAATATATTTTTACTTACTGACGCTTTTGGCAAAAGAGACAAAAAACAAATGTGGATTTTGTTATACCAAGTGCTACGCGCGGGATTGAAACCAGAACAAATTCACGGTGTGTTATTTAGCCAAGTAAAAAATATAGCGTTTGTAAAATGGGCAGAAAAAGAAAAAATAGAACCAAACCAATTAAGCATACATCCTTTCGCGCAAAAAAAAGCGAGAAGTTTTGTCAAAAATTTTTCCCAAACAGAAATTGAAAGCTTGTCACGACAATTATTAACAATATACCACAACGCGCATATGGGAGGAGATGAGTTGCCCATCGCGCTAGAAAAATTTGTACTTAATTTGTAATAATTTTTAAAATAAAAATTATCACGGAATTTTAACAAATTTATTATCCCATAATGACTTAGTTAAAAGACAGCAGCTTAGTCGCTTCGGCAAAGGAAGAGGAGTGTTCTATTTACGAAGTTGAAAAGCTCTTAGGCCTCCGCCTATCAAAAAAAGTGCTGGGAGCTCAGCCTCCATCAGATCTTAGTTGCTCGTTCACAATGAGCGACAATGAGCGAGGTTGAACCTCGCTCACGCAACCTCGCTCACGCACTAAAATTTGTTTTCTTGTATAAAAAAAGCTATTATTTAAGGATTATGGTGTATTTTAAAAGTGAAGGAAGCTGAGCTTCCCTCAAATATTATGAAAAACATGAAAGACATAAAAAAAGAGTTTGATTTTGTAGCCATAGGAGATATTACTACGGACGCTTTTATTCATATTACAAATGCGAGCGTTTATCACGACAACAAAAGCAACGAGGATAAAATTTGTTTAACAAACGGAGCAAAAATTCCTTATGATTTCACGAAAGTAATTCCCGGAGTGGGAAATAGTCCGAATGCGGCAGTAAGCGCTACGCGCCTTGGATTAAAAACGGCGCTGGTAACTAATTTAGGTGATGATGATAACGGGAAAGAGATTTTAAGGGCGCTTGAAAAAAATGATATTGATGATTGTTTTGTTCGTGTTCATGAGAATAAAAACAGCAACTATCACTACATTTTGTGGCATGGAACGGAACGAACAATTTTAATTAAGCACGAAGAATACAATTATGAGCTTCCTGACATAGGAGAACCAAAATGGATTTATTTAAGTTCTGTTGGCGAAAATTCATTAGAATATCACCAAGCCCTTGTTCTGTATTTCAACACTCATCCAAATACAAAAATTGCATTTCAGCCAGGAACCTATCAGGTTAAACTTGGGTATGAAAAATTGAAAGAAGTTTATAAACTAACGGAGGTATTTTTCTGTAATCTACAAGAAGCGCAAACTATTTTACAAACAAATGAATCAAGTGGAACAAAACTGGTGCAAGAAATATCCTTACTGGGACCCAAAATTGTTGTTATTACTGATGGCGAAAAAGGAGCGTATGCTTGCGATGCACTAAGTGCGTGGTTTATTCCCGTCTATCCAACAGATAAGCCACCTCTTGAAAGAACAGGCGCGGGAGATTCATTTGCAAGCTCGTTCATCTCAGCGCTCGCGCTTGGCAGAAGTATAGAAGAGGCACTTTCGTGGGGAGCAATCAACGCGTCTTTTGTCGTACACCATATTGGCGCACAAGAAGGACTGCTCTCTCACGAAGAACTAGAAAAACATCTAAAAAATTGTCCTGAAAATTATAGAGCAGAGAAAATTTAATTATTTCTATTATTAGACCTGTCCCCAAACATAAATGTCGTTCCTTATTAGTTTGTAGTAAGTAACTTGTAGTTGGTGGATTTATATTTTTACCCCATGGCTAAAAGGTCGTTCCTCGCAGGCTGTCTAAAAACTCAGTTTTTTGAAATTTGCGGGGCTAAGATTAGCCAAAAAATTTTCAAAAAAGCGTCAAAATTGGGGTTTTTAGACAGCCTGCTCGGGGAGGAGTGGAGTGAAGCGGAACGACGGAAGAAGTTTACTTATCTTATGTAACCTTCAGCACATTTACCAGAACATCTTTCTTTTCACCTTTAACTTTTACATTGTTCACCCTGTTAAATTGCTTCGCTCCTACCATGCAGGATTTAACAGGGTAAATTTTCCATTTTTACCCTGTTAAATGCGAAGCAATTTTTGCCAAACAAAAATTATTTAACAGGGTTGATTTTTACATTTTCCATTTCCTATCGCTTGCTTTTTAGAGAAAAATATATATACTCTTATTATTATGGCAATTACAAAAGGAGCAAAAAAAGCGCATAAAGCTTCTCTCAACAAGAAGGTTTTTAATGATAGGTGCAAAAGAGCGATGAAAAGCGCGGTAAAAGAGATGGGTGATCTTATAATTAAAAAAGACACTACTGGCGCACAGGGGTTGGTTTCAAAAATGTATAAAGCGATTGATAAAGCGGCCAAACGCGGAATAATCAAAAAAAATACAGCGTCTCGAAAAAAATCTCGCCTCGTCAAAGCAATCCAAAAAATCACCCCCTAGGAATAAAAATATCTTAAATTAAAATCTCTCAACAAAACAACCCGCCACTCTCTCAGAAAATGGTGGGTGTTTTTTATGGGCAGAGCGAAAATTGAACAAGTTATTTTATAATACCAAACCCAATTAAACACCTCCCCATATGACCAATCCAAGGACGGTCCTTGGACAAATTTGGATAAGCTTAAACATCCGCGCTTTTGTTTAACACCTTAGTTAAAAGGTCGTTCCTTGAGGAGGAGCTTGCGACGGAAAAGGTGCGACCTTGGTTTTACTCACTTTTTG
>JAHIYV010000066.1 GCA_018814635.1 Patescibacteria group bacterium
GATGGAAAAGATTCTTGGTTAGTACCACTTATTATTCCCAATAATTAAGCATTTTAACATTTTCCATTTTGATTTTTAATTTTTACATTTTTTATGACCTTGGTTTTACTCACTTTTTGCAACCTTTGTTAAGGGTTTTGATAAAGGTAAAGAGGGAACAGAGTGGGGTATTTATTTTACTCTAACCGATTTAACCAGCGCGGCGCTTGCTATTGTAGGTGGTTTCGTAGCCATGTCGGCAGGATTTCCAACTTTGATTGTAGCTGTTGTTGTGTTGTCATTAATTGGGGCGCTGTTGCTATGGCCAATTAAACCTTATATTCAAACAAAAGCGGAGTGAATATATTAAATTAAAACTTTGTAAATCTTTACAAGCTCTTTTCGCCCACGAATTTCAACAGAGCCCAGTAATTCAAATGTGTACTTATTTTTTAGATTATTTTTTACGCTATCACTAATGATAATCTTTGTTTTATGCTCTTTTGTTAGTCCTTCAATTCTGGAAGCAATGTTCACGGAATCTCCAATGGCTGTATAATCAAACCGTGTTTCTGAACCAATGTTTCCAACAATAGCCCTTCCTGAATATATACCAATTCCAATATCTAGCTCTAATCCCTTTTTTTCTTTTAGCTCTTTATTGAATTTTTTTAATTGTTTTACCATAGACACAGCCGCTTGAACGGCGTTGTCGGTTTGGTCTCCATCTTTTACCGGCGCCCCCCAAAAAGCCATTATGGCATCGCCTATATATTTGTCTAAAACTCCTTTGTTTGTAAGAATTTCTTTGGACATAATATTAAAATATTTATTGAGTATGCCAACTAACTCTTGCGGGGAAAGTTTTTCCGAAAGACTAGTAAATCCTCTGATGTCGGAAAAGAGAATAGTAATGTGTCTTTCTTCTCCGCCAAGAGCAATATGTTTAGGGTCTTTTAAGATTTCTTCAAGCACTTCTTTTGAAACATAACGAGAAAAAGCTTTTTTTATTTCTCGTTTTTCGTTTTCACCGGTAAAATAACGACAACCAAACAAACTAATTGTTGAAAAAAACCATGCTCCAGTAATATAAATTAAGTTTGGCATAATTCCCTCGTCTATCAACAACAACATTGCCCCAAGCCAAAACACGCCTAAAATAGCGTTGAAGAAAAGGGGCTTAAAAGAGCTTTTGAAAATCGTAAAAATCAAAGTTGAACACAGGCAAACCAACAACATCCACAACGAAACAAAAACAGACGAGAGAGGTTTTAGTTGGTATCCAGAAATTAGCATATTAATAATGTTTGCTTGGATTTCTACCCCCTGCATTTGTGTTCCCTTGGAAAGAGGGGTTGGTTGTTCATCGTGTAAATCAACAGCTGTTGAACCAATCAAAATTATTTTATTTCCCAGACGAGAAAGGGGGATTTCTTCGGAGATTATTCTATAAAAAGGAATCCTGGAAATAGTTCCCGGCGCAGCTGAAAAAACAATTCGGGAAATTTGTTCCAGAGATTCTTCTTTGGGAATTTTTGCGCCTGAGTTTTTGGTTATTAAATAAGAAAAAGCTGGAATTTTTTCTTGTTTTGATTGGATAAAAATAGGAAATTTTCTCACCACGCTGTCTGGGTCAGAAATTAAATTAACATGCCCGATGTTTACCCCGTTAAATTGCTCCGTTGAAGACGGAGCACCAGCTTCGCTGGATTTAATGGGGTTAGTTTGTCCTTTAAATTTTTTTAATTGCCCTGAAAAAGAATCCGTATAAGCTTGGTTATTTTTTAAAACAAAAGAATCAGCTTTAATTGCCAAAACCAAAGGATAAGAAAGATTTTTAAGCGCATCTTCTAAGAACTGATCATCTGGTGTACCAAATCGCGATTCTTCTGGAAAAACAACATCCAACCCAACTGCTTTGGGGCTATATTTTTCTAGTTTTTTTAAAGTATTAGCAAAAACTTCCCTTTTCCATGGCCATTGTCCTATTTTTTCAATGCTCTCATTATCAATCGCTATAATGACAATATCGGAATGAACAGGTTGTTGCACAAAAAGTAAATCTTCAAAAAAATTTTCTAATCCGGTAAAAAAACCGATTTGGAAAAAAAAGATTAAGAAAAAAGCAACTAATCCGGATGTGCCCAAACTGAGAATGCTTTTATTCATTATTACATAAGCTATCCCCTGGTTTCAGGGTCAAATTCTACCTTAGCTTTTACATTAATAATAGGAGTAGTGGATAAAAATTCTTCGTTTGTTTTAAAATCAGTCCATGAACAAATAACTTGGCCTGGCACTTTACCTAACTCTGCTATTGAAGCAACCAACTTTGCCTTAAAAAATCCTGGTGATTCTATGACGCCTATTTCACCCAAGACACTCCAATTACATTGTTTGGTTATATCTTTTCTGGTTCCATCGCTCATCAATAAAATAGCTTTTAAGATAAGAATATCATCTTCAACAAGCATCTTGTTTGTTGTGGGCATTATAATTTTGATGCCTTTGGGTTGAACTTCTAATTTTATTTCCTCTTTTTTTATTAACTCAACCGGTTCTGGTTTAATCAATGTTTTTTCAATTATTGGTGTGGGTTCTGGAGCTGGTTTTGGAATTGGTTCTAATTTTGGTTCTGGCGCTAGCTCTGATGTATTTTTATCTGGTTGTATTATTTCTTTGGTATTAGCAATAATTTCTTTTTTTACCGCCATTCCCATATCGTTGCTTTGTACCCCACGTTCTTTTAGTTGTTCAATTTTTTCTAACAGTTGAGTGTCGGCTGTTTTGTTTCGTTGAATCCATTCTTCTTGTAAGACTTGCTTAGGAATTTCTTTGCTTATTAATTTCTGTTGTTTTATTTTTAATTCTTGAATTTCTTTTTTTGTTATTTCAATCATCTGATTTTCCCCTAAAATAATTGTTGAGTATTCGGTTATTTTGTTGGTTTCTTGATCAAAAGCTGCGGTTTCAATTTTCCCTTTATCAACCAAAACAGCAGATTTTTCTTCAAAATGCTCCACAGCAAAAGCTGTTCCTCTTACGGTTGCAACCACATTGCTTGTTTTAATTTTCCAAAAAGAATTACTTGTAGTCATTTGCATTACTCGCGACCATGCTCGGCCTATTTTTAATTCAATTTGCATCTTTAAAGAATTTGATTTTTTATCAAAACTACTTTTTTCAATCACTATGCTGGTGTTGTTTTCCAATCGAATAACTGAACCATCTGGAAAATAAATATTAGCTAAGCCATTTTCGTTGGTTTCTAGAATGTCTCCTTGTTTTACTTCATCTCCAGTTTTAAGTTCAACTAAAACTACCCCTGTTTGGGAATCTTTTTTTACGGCTTGAGAAGAAACAATTTCCACCCAAGGATTTGGTTCCAAGTTTTCTTCTACTTCTTGGTTTTTAACAATTGGTTTTTTGTCGTTTCCAGTATTTTGAACAATCAAAACTCCCACAAAAATTAAAATGGCTACAACAAACAAAACAATTTTAATAGATTTTACGCTTAACATGATTTTTATCGTATCATTTTTATTAGTTTTATACAATAAATAAAATGTTATTGTGTTGTGGTAACCGTTTATTATTAGCTATAATTTGGGGCTAGTGGGCACTCTTGTAAAAGAAGAAATATTTTTTATAATACTTGAATTTTTAGTTTCTGTGTTTTTGACTTACGGAGTTTTGGTAGTCGTAAAATCAATAAACCATGTTTTTCAATAGCTTCTGATTTCTCGGGGTCAATCTCTTCTGGTAAAAGAATTTTGCGTGAAAATCCGCCCCAATAAAGTTCTTTGTGATAATAGTTTTCTTGTGGG
Source organism: Patescibacteria group bacterium (assembly GCA_018814635.1). GTDB lineage: Bacteria > Patescibacteriota > Minisyncoccia > Phycocordibacterales > JAGLOS01 > JAGLOS01. Next base: position 3,807 of record JAHIYV010000066.1, read on the forward strand.
ACATAAGCACTATCTCTTCTTCCCTTGAGAGTAATCATCTCTCGTGTGATAATAATTTCCATATCTTCAGGAGCAACGCCAGCAACCATTGTTTGTACAAGAATTTCATTTTCATCCTCATAAACATCAACAGCAAGCTCCCCTTCTTGTCCTTCTGTCTCATTAATTTGTTGTGGCGTGACTTGTGTATTTTCTTGAAGATCTTCTTCTGTGTCTTCCTCGATTTCTTCCTCAATGTTTTCTTCATTTTCTTCTTCTACATTTTTTTCTATTCCCTCTTCCCTGTCTTCATTTTCTATGGAATCAGTCTCGTCTGATACAATAATTATATCCTGTTCTTGGATTACTTCATTTTCTTCATCTGTATTACTACTATCATTCAAAAACACCTCCTTGTTGTTGAAGTCATCATCTTCTTGGATGTTTACTACGCCAGTTAGTTTTTCAAAAAATGATCGTTTGTCTTTTTTGTACATAATATATTGTTGATAGGGTTTATTTTTTTCGTCTAATATCTAATAATGGTTTCATTGACTTTACGCGTTCAAAAAGAAAAATTAAAATTAATATGATAAGCCAGTAGTATGCAAAAATTGAAAGCATTTCAAATATGGTTTGTGTTTTTATTATAATTAAATTAAACATTGTATGCAACACTGTGGCTGAAATAATTCCTAACAATATACACCACTTTCTTTTTTTCTTTTTATAGAATGAAAAAGCAATAGCAAGACCAATGGCGCTTGATGATATTATGTGCAGGAGCGTTGCTCCAAGAAAACGCAAAGGTAAATTCATTATTCCTGTCAAAACTCCACTGTCTGTCATGCTACTCATTAAAAAAAATGAATTTTCAAGCGCTGCGAAACCAATCGCCCCTGTTATTAGATAAATCAGAGCATCTATTGGTTCGTCAAAAAATTTACTTTTGAGCGCAACAATATAAATTGCTAGATATTTAAGTATTTCTTCTGTAAAAGCCCATAGGCTAGTCAGGGTATATTCTGAAACGAGAGGAGAAATTGTATATCCTATAAATGCCAACTTTGTTTCTATATATGAAAAGATTATAAAGATAAAGTGTTCTATATGGGCCGCAAAAGGGACCATAATCATTCCAGCCAAAAAAGCGAGCAAAATTAGATTATTTGGTTCAGGTTTTTTAGTATCTTCTTTAAGCCAAAACCATAACCACAATAACGCAGGTAAAATCCCACCCATAAGCGAGAATAGCATTATCTTTGTATCAAAAACGACGACACTATCAAAAAAAAATTGGTTATATAATTTCCACCAATAAAATGTTAGCGTTGCGACACCGCCAAGAGCAAAAATGTGAGGAATCATGATATTAAATTAAAAATTAAAAATCAAAATGAAAAATGACCCAGCCCCTTCTCAGCTAATATTTTTTGAGAAAATGTTAACTGAGTGTTACTTGGGTGTCCGTTACTTGGGTGTCCGACACCCAAGTGCTCAAGTAACACGAAGGAGCTGGGTAAAATGTTAAAATTTTTAATTATTATTAGGGTTGTAGTGGTGGCAGTTGTGTTAGTCATCATTTTGATTTTTCAATTTTACATTAGACCTGTCCCGTAATTAGTTCCTACTACAATTTCCATATTTTGGTATAATTTTTTCTAAATTTACTTACCTATACTTAAGCATAGATAAGAAAATTTATAAAAA
>JAHIYV010000142.1 GCA_018814635.1 Patescibacteria group bacterium
CGGAAAAACACTAAAGGTAGTTTATGCTAAAAGAATGATGAGCCGAGAAACTGGAGAATGGGTAATTTATCCTGGAAGCTCTTTTGGTTTACCGGAATTGGGCAAAGTGCGAGAAAATGGAGCAAAAGAATTAAACGCAAAAATTGGAGATATAATTACTTTCAAAAAGATTTAAGCGGATTTAAAACTATCTAAAAAAAAGCCCCTCAAGATTTTTCATCCAAAGGGGCTGTGTGTTTGGCTATGTACAAGGTTTTCGGATTCTAACGGCAAAAGTATCGCCGTTATTTGTTGGCCGGAAACTTTGCGAAAGAGCTGGAAATGTCGTTTGTTGTTGATTCCAGCCAAATAGACACCCGGCAATTGGTGTAGCAGGTAACAATTCCAGGTAAAGTGGACAATATCTAATGTTTTTATAAACATTGGATTTCTCAAATGAAACGGTAATACGGAAAGAAATTCCTCGGTGGTTATTGCAGAGAGCTTCTCAGTAAAACTTTGAGGAATACCTATTGGGGCAACTTCACTACTGAGCAGTACTTGACTGTCGGAAAAATCTTTTTGGAAAAACGCTCTGTATGCGCCAACAGCCTTTTGCGCCATCGATGTATCCCAGCCATTTTTTAATACCGTCAGGGTGTCTTCTAACCACACTACAAATTGCAATTTGCATGGTGGTTTGCAAAGGATCTTCGCCACATTAACATACTGCTTTAGATATTCCTTGGGTTTAATCCCTACGAATGTCGAGAAGCAGATAGGCATACTGGTCGAGATTTTTGTGGGACCAATTATGTCAACAATCTTCCCTCGTTGTCTAAGCTCCTGAATTTTTCCTGAGAAATCGATTTTGTCACTGGGTTGTTGTACAAGAAACCTTTCCTCCGTAACCCTGTTTGAACTTAAATCGAGTCGTTCAAGAATTGTTGGGAATGACAGATTATTGAAATCTGTCATTCCCATATCAGCCATAACCACATTTAGACGCCGGTAAGTTAGTTTTGCGAAGTCGATGACTTGCATTTTATCTCCCTCCTTTTGAAGCTCCAAGTTTTGGGAAAGAGATTTTCATCGCCTCACGAACTTCCGTCAATGTCTCACCAGCAACCATTCTGGCTTGTTTGGTGCCAGTAGAAAGAATATCCCACACGAGATCTGGTTGCGAGACATAGTGTCGTCGTCGCTCGCGAATTTCTGCAAGATGTTCGTTGAGTTTTCGAGCAAGTTGCGCCTTACACTCTTTGCACCCCCTAACTGCTGTTTCGCATTCTTGGCGAACTATCGGTGTATCAGTTGGGGCGAAGATGGACCAGTACTTGAACACAAAACATTCATTTGGGTGACCCGGGTCTTTGCGATAAGCCCGTTTGCAATCCGTCACCATGTTAAGAATGCGACGCTCTGTTTTTTCTGACGAATGGGCAAATGCCACATAGTTATCAAGGCTTTTACTCATTTTATTCGTTCCATCTGTGCCGACAAGAATTGGTACCTCTCCAACCAGTGGTTCGGGAAGTACAAATATTTCCTTACCGAAAACCTGATTGAAGGATCGAACAATTTCCCGTGTCTGCTCAATGTGAGGCAGTTGATCTTGGCCGACTGGTATCAGATCGGCTTTAAATGCGAGGATGTCCGCGGCCTGCGAAATTGGATACCCAAGGAATCCATAAATGATGCTTGTGGCTCCATAGGTTTTCGCCTCGTCTTTGACAGTTGGATTACGCTGAAGGCGTGCAAGCGTGACCAAAAACGAGAAATACATTGCTAGTTCAGCAAGTTCTGGTACTTGCGACTGCACGAAGAAGGTGTTTTCTGGTTTGAGGCCAACACCGAGATAGTCGCACATTACTTCAAAAACATTACTCTCGATAGAGTCATAATTTTTGAGGTGATCAGTAAAAACTTGGAGGTCAGCAATAATGAAGAAACAATCGTATTCATCTTGGAGACGAACACGATTCTTCAATGTACCGACATAGTGTCCAAGATGTAGCTGACCCGTTGGTCTGTCACCTGTTAAGATTCGCTTCTTGTTTTGCATGGCGATCCTCCTTTTCAAAGAACTTTTTAAACTTTAATCCTTAATCTTACTATACTAAAAGTATTAAAATGTAAAGACCAAAAACTTGACATTGTCTGAAATAAGTACTAGGGTGAAAGAGTATTTTAAGAGTTAAAATATATTTTCAGTTTAAGTTTAAGTTTAGTTCTTTAGTTCTTTGAAAATATAAATAATTTTAAAGAAAGGGAGATTTCCAAAAAGCGATTATGGAAACGATTAAAACAATTAATATTTTGGTTCTATCCTTATCCTTCTATAAAATTGAAAGAAGATGGGTATTACCGAATATTGCTAGAGGTAAGTAATGGCTATGTTATTAAAGGGCTGTGGGCACGAGGTAATTGTGGAGAATTTATCGAAAAAACCGACAGTAGACTTGTGCAAGAATAGGAGAAATTAAAACAACCCAAATAATCCAACGCAATCAAGGTTGGTTTAAATAAATTCTTGAAAAAAATAAAAAAAGGAGGAGAAGAAAAATGAAGAAAGTATTTACTTTTATTGCTCTTTTTGTTGTAGCCATAACTACGGTCACGGCTACAGCGGGAATTTTGAACCGACCTGGGAATGGAATTACAACCAGGGACTTAGGTAGCGCAGGGGCTTTTTCTATTTTTGGTCCTGTATTAGGCCAACAGCAGGGACTTTTGGAGATAGGCATTGTTGGTTTAGCTACCGATTTTGCCTATGACAGAAACGAAGCTCTTGGTGGCGGTCACTTTGACGCCAAGAAGGAAGTCTTTCCGTTTCCATACGGGAATATTGCCTATCGGTGGAACAAAACAGTTCTTGTTTTGTCGGCCGATGTGCCGTACGGACTGGCTGTAGACTACGGCAAAGATCTCGGGTTTCAATCCGAGACGATCTTTGTTTGCTCAACAGCCAGCATTGGTTACGAGCTGAACAACCAGTTGTCTTTAGGCGTAGGCCTGAGGACAGTTTACGGCAAAGTGGCATTTGAGATGCCACTATATGCTGGGAGAGTCTATTTGGGCCAAACCAGCACGAATCTTGACGGCTATGGCTGTGGACTTTCTTTGGAGGCCAAACTAAATATGAATGATGGACTTGAAATGGCTTTGGTTTACGAACCTGCCATCAAGGTTCGTGTTGCTGGAAA
>JAHIYV010000008.1 GCA_018814635.1 Patescibacteria group bacterium
ATAAGTATGGTTACAATCAAACAAATAAAAGAATTACGAGGAAACACAGGCATTTCGGTAATGCAATGCAAAAAAGCGCTTGAAGAAGCGGGAGGAGATTTACCTAAAGCGGTAATGATATTGAAAAAAAATGCGGGTTCTGTGGCTGCTAAAAAAATGGGACGCAACCTTGCTTCTGGTGTGATTGAAGCATATATTCATAGTAATAATAATATTGGAGTATTACTTGAACTTGGATGCGAAACAGATTTTGTAGCGAAAAACAAAGAATTTAAACCTCTTGCCCATGATATTGCTATGCATATTGCTGGTATGTATCCGGAATATATCAAAGAAGACGATATTGCTGAAGATGACAAAAAGAAAGTTACTGAATTGTTTACAAAAGAAGTAGAGAAATCAGATAAACCGGATGATATTAAGAAAAAAATGTTAGAGGGTAAGATACAAGGATATTTTAATGAGCGTACACTAGTTAAGCAAAAATTTATTAAAAATTCTGATATTACGATACAAGACCTTTTGAACGATGCAACCCACAAGTTTGGAGAAAAAATTGAAGTGGTACGATTTGAACGATTTGTTGTGGGTAGTGACTAATAGACTGGAATAACATTATGCTAACTATAATAGTATTTTTTACGGCACTTACGGGAATAATCATTTTGTTTTTTTACAAATTGATTGTTATTAGTAAGCGTGACTCTGAACAGCAAATTGAGCACAGTACTTTAAAAGTTTTGCCAAATACTTACCATGTCATACTACATACAATTTCTACAATAGTACTGCCCGCAACCCACTCAGTGTTTTCTCTGGTGTGTTCTTCTGTAATAAAAACAAATAAATGTTTGTACCAAAAATGTGTTTGTGTTATACAAAATATAAAACTGGACAGAGAAGACCCTGGCACAGTGATAGAAAAAAAAGGTGTTACATCAGTTTATATTAAAGAAATTTTAGAACAAAAAAAGATTATCCAAGCAAAGAACCAAAATTCTCGTAAACAAAATTCGTGATATACTTTTCATAGTGAGTGTTGAAATAAAATAAGCCACCTTAGCTCAGTTGGTAGAGCAATTGTTTTGTAAACAATAGGTCGTCAGTTCGAATCTGACAGGTGGCTCAGTAGACTTAGGTATTAAATTGGAAGTGAGACTTCCAATGTTGGTATTTATTTCAATTTTATTTTAGGCATAATATAACAAATTAATAAATTATAAATTTTATGCAAAAATATAAACCAGAGAAAATAGAAAAAAAGTGGCAGGACTATTGGGAGGAGCAGGGGATTTATAAAACCAGCGATGATGGCGAGAATAGTGTTGTAAAAGACGGTGTGAAAAAAGAAAAATTTTATCTGCTTGATATGTTTCCGTATCCGTCTGGCGACGGATTGCATATGGGGCATACTGAAGAATATGTCGCGACAGATATTTACGCTCGTTATTTAAGAATGAATCAGAAAAATGTATTATACCCCACGGGTTGGGATGCTTTTGGTTTGCCCACTGAAAATTATGCGATTAAAACAGGTGTTCACCCAAAAATTGTTACAAAAAAACATACAGATAATTTTAGACGACAGCTCAAATCACTTGGTGTGTCATATGATTGGTCTCGTGAAATTGATTCATCATCGCCAGAGTATTATAAATGGACGCAATGGTTTTTTCTTTTACTTTACAAAAATAATTTAGCGTACAAGAAAAAAGCAAAGGTAAATTGGTGCGAGTCGTGTCAAACTGTGCTCGCGAACGAACAAGCAGAAGGCGGTATTTGTGAACGATGTAAAAAGGAGGTGGCACAAAAAGATCTTGAGCAATGGTTTTTTAAGATTACTGATTTTGCGGATGATTTAATAAATGGTTTAGACCAAGTTGATTGGCCAAGCTCAACTGTAACAAATCAACGCAATTGGATTGGGCGATCAGAGGGGACTATGGTGAGGTTTGAAATCGCGCTTGCTCCTCAAGGTCGCACCTCTTCCGTCGCAAGCTCCTCCTCGAGGAACGACCTTTTCCCGCAAGCGCTTGAAGTTTTTACAACACGGGTTGATACTCTTTTTTCTTGTTCATTTTTGATTTTAGCGCCAGATAATTTATTAGTGGAAACCATCACCACAGATGAACACAAAAAAGAAGTAGAAAAATATGTTCAAGAAACTAGAAAAAAAACCAACCTAGAACGAACTGATTTACAAAAAGATAAAAAAGGAGTTTTCACTGGCGCGTATGCGATAAATCCGGCTAATAATGAAAAAATTCCAATTTGGATTTCTGATTTTGTGTTAGCAGATTATGGAACAGGCGCGGTTTTTGCGGATGCGCACGATGAGCGAGATTTTGAATTTGCTCAAAAATATAATATACCATTGAAAGTATCTATTAGACCGCAAGACGATGAACTTTGGCAGAAAGTAAAAAACTTAGAAGAGTGTTTTTCGGGCGATGGCATATTAATTAATTCAGAACAATTTGATGGGCTTACTTCCAGTGAAGCAAGAACAAAAATTACTGACTGGCTAATAGAAAATAATTTAGGTGATAAAAAAATTAATTACAAATTGCGCGACTGGCTTATCTCACGACAAAGATATTGGGGTGCGCCGATTCCTGTTGTCTATGATCCAGAGGGAACAGCTCATCCGATTCCTGAAAAATATCTACCATGGTTATTGCCGACCGATGTGGAGTTTAAGCCAACAGGAGTGTCGCCACTTGCGAAATCAAAGGAGTTTTTTGAACGAACAGAAAAAATATTTGGAAAAGGGTGGACACCTGAAATTGATACAATGGATACTTTTGTATGCTCAAGTTGGTATTATTTTAGGTTTGCGGATCCCAAAAATGACAAAGAATTCGCGGGAGCTGAAGCGATTAAACAATGGCTACCGATTGATATGTATGTAGGGGGCGCAGAACATACTGTATTGCATTTGATGTACGCGCGTTTTTTTACTAAAGTATTACATAAACTGGGCTTGATAAATTTTAACGAACCGTTTACAAAACTTCACCACCAAGGAACAATTTTAGCGGAAGATGGACGCAAGATGAGTAAATCGTTAGGGAATGTTATTAACCCTGACGATGTAGTTAAGCAATTTGGCACAGACACACTACGGCTTCATATAATGTTTTTGGGCTCGTTTGAAGATAAAAAACCATGGAGTTCAAAAACAATTCTTGGCCCGAGAAGATTTTTAGAAAAAGTTTGGCAATTATTTGAAAAAATTAGCGATGATTATAAAGATAAACAAAAAGACAACGAAACACTTTTGCATAAAACAATTAAAAAAGTATCAGAGGATATTCAGTCATTAGATTATAATACTGCAATTTCAGCAATGATGATATTAGTTAGTGATATGGAAAAAAGAGGGGGAGTTAGCAAAAATGCATACAGTACTTTACTTCAATTACTTGCTCCGTTTGCGCCACATATTAGTGAAGAATTATGGAACCAGTTGGGCAATACGAATTCTATATTTTTACAAAAATGGCCTAAATATGATGAAACTAAAATCAAAATAACCAATGTGACTATTGTTATACAAATTAATGGTAAAGTACGCGATCGCATTATTATTCCAATAGATATTGAAGAAAAGGAGATAATAAAAATAGCTCTTGCCTGTCCAATCATACAAAATTTTGTTGGTACGAAAAAGATCCAACGAACAATTTACATTAAAAACAAATTAATCAATATAGTAATATAAAATTAACAAAAAAACATGAAAGAAGAAAATAAACAAATTACAATTTTTGAAGGTCAAAAGATCCGTAGAATTTGGGATGAGAAAAAAGAAAAG
>JAHIYV010000067.1 GCA_018814635.1 Patescibacteria group bacterium
TTGGATTAAGTGTAAAATATGTCCTACTCCTTGATAAGCTCTTTTATAATTTCCTTGTTTATAGTTTTCAAGAATAGCTTTTTCTGAATAATCACCGCTAATACTACCCTGAACTTGAGCCCATTGTTTTGCTGATATTCCACCATTCAACCCTTTTCCTGTTGTTGGATCATAATAATGGTTTAAATATCTTGGATCAGTATCTTCCGCGATTGAACCTTCAACAATCCATTCTTGTTGTTGAGTTGTTAATTGATTATTAGCTTGATTGTTATAAATTGCCATTGCTCCACTGGATAATTTTGGGTGGATTATTAAATGGTCGTAACCAAAAACGACCACTGTAAACAACAATGTTCCGAGAATAATAACAGATACTTTGGTTGTTTTTTTGAGAAGCATTAAATTAATTTTAGATAATTTTTATTTGCCAGTAGCCATATTCATTTTTTCTAAAATATATAGTATGTTTATACCCGTCCTCTTTGTCCCAATCATAATACCCAAAATTTCCATCAATTCTTAAATTACTTATCTTCTCTGGTAAACTTTTCACCCATTTCTCAAACTTCTCCTTATCTTCAAAAGCTTTTCTATACTCTTCTCTGTTCTCCTCTCTAATCTCCCCCAACGCCTTTTCAATATCATTATCTAACAATGCCTGCCGAAAAGTGGCATACACTTCTTCAGGCGTGTTTTTAGCCGGAACTTCAATATATTGCGGGGGAAAAGTATCTTTTAACTCTTCTTTTGTATACCACTTACCCTCCCATTTCACTAAGTCGCCATTTTGTATTCTAATATGCGCCCGTACAAACAACACCACAATGATTAGAATAATTAACAACACAACCCCGATAATTCTAGTTTTTCTATTTTTTATTTTCATATTCCAAGTATATCAACCCCCATTTGGTTGTCAAAGGCACTGATTTAATTTAATACCATTTCCTAAAAACAAATTTGTTTTTAGGAAATGGTATAAATATGCTATAATTAACTAATGGAAATTATAATTTACATTTTTGTTTTTATTTTTGGGCTCATTATTGGTAGCTTCCTGAATGTTGTTATTTGCCGTTACAACACAGGCAAAACTTTTGGTGGTAGATCTATGTGTTTTTCATGTGGCAAGATATTGAAATGGTATGAACTTGTGCCTGTTTTGAGTTTTTTGTTTTTACGAGGGAAGTGTAGTGTTTGTAAAAGTAAAATATCGTGGCAATATTCGATTGTAGAAATTGTAACTGGCTTGTTGTTTCTCGGAGCTTTTTTTCTGTCACCTTTTAATATCTATTTGCTTGTTTATTTATGCGCGCAATTTGCGTTGCTTATGGTTCTCGCGGTGTATGATATACGGCACAAAATAATTCCAAACGCATTTGTTTATGTGTTTGCAATTTTAGCGCTTGCGCGGATTTTATCTTCTCTGTTTTTGGGAAATTATGATTCCTCTGTTTTACTTTGGAATATATTAGCGGGCCCCATTTGTTTTTTACCTTTTGCCGGAGTATGGTATTTTTCGCGTGGGAAGTGGATAGGGTTTGGTGATGCAAAATTAGCGCTTGGTATGGGTTGGTTTTTAGGACTTTCTAATGCATATATTGCAATTGTTCTCGCGGTTTGGACAGGCGCAATTGTTGGTGTTGGTCTGATTTTATATACTAAAATATTATGTTTTGCTACAAATAAAAAAATTACAATGAAAAGCGAAATACCCTTTGGTCCGTTTTTAGTGTTTGGGCTTCTAATGGTACTTTTTTTTGAACCTTGGATTATTAATTTTATAAAATTCTTTTTCACTTTTCAATAGTATATATTTTGTGTTATTATTTTAATATATGAAAAAATTACAAACTACCAACTACAAACTACAAACCAACAAAGATTTTACCTCATTAAATCCCGCAAAGCGGGCGCGAAGCAATTTAACAGGGTTCACTCTTGTTGAAATACTGATTGTAATTGCAATTATGGTAGTCTTTACCAGTGTGGTGGTATTTAGACATCGCGATTTTTCCAATTCTATAGAACTCAAAAATACTGCGTATGACATAGCGCTTGCTCTTCGCGAAACCCAAGTTTTTGGAATCTCTTCTCGTGGGACAGACACAGTAGAAAGTTTTTTTTATGGTTATGGGGTTAATTTTTCTACGGCGACACCCGATTCCTATATTTCTTTTGTTGATTCTGCGGGTGATAATAATTTATGGTTTGATGATGTGACCGAAGAATTAAAAAAGATAGATTTTCCGAATGGATACAAAATTAATGAGTTATGTTTTACACCAGCAAGTAGTGGCATTGAGGATTGCGCGCCACCAACCTTGAATGTCTTGTTTCGGCGACCTGAAGTAGATGCTATTATTAAAACAACGGAAACGGGTGATTCTGCTACTTCTGCGCGAATTGAAATTATATCGCCGTCTGGTAAGGTTGCTAATGTTCGTGTTTATGAGTCAGGACAGATATCTGTAGAGTAGCAGAATAATAATTTATATGAAAAAACTACAAACTAGCAAAGGTTTTACCCCATTAAATCCTGAGGAAAAGCAGGAATTTTGTCAAAAACAAAATTATTTAACGGGGTTTACACTGGTAGAGATGATTGTTTCCCTAGGTCTTTTTACTGTTATTTTATTTATAAGCATGCAAGCCCTGCTTTCTATGGTTGACGCAAATCACAAAGCACAATCCCTGCGCGCCGCAATGGATAATTTGAATCTGTCTCTGGAAGAAA
>JAHIYV010000068.1 GCA_018814635.1 Patescibacteria group bacterium
ACCGCCAGCATATAAACCGACATGAGTATATTCGTCTTGACTATCAAGACGACCGTCTCTGTTTTTATCATATGTCGCGTGTAAAAAAACTAAATCACCCGGGAAAAAAAAGTTAAGAGCCTCCTCTGGCCCAATTGACTCAGGTAGCCCAGCTAGCTCCTCTATTTCAGCCTCAGTTAATTTATATTTCTCATCCTTGGTTAATTTATATCTCTCATCTTTATCCCCTAACTCTTTTAACCTATTTAACTTAACTGATACGCCTGACACCGGGTCGCTCATACACATACTCAATAAGGTGGAAATAGTCGGCCCATGTGAACCTGCGGTCGTTTGTTCAAATCCAGCAACCCCAGCTTTTTTATATGAATAATTAACCAGCCCTGAATTATCTAAACCCGGTGGCCAACCACCCTCCTGACCTATTTCGTAAAGCTGACCCAGTTGTTGCATAGCTATTTCTATTATTTTACTTCTTAGATTACTTTGATCTTCATCAACAGATAATACCGCCCAAGGAATAGCCAAAAAAATAAATCCTATTATTAAAAATCTTGATATTAAAAATTTCATAAAAGTTATAAAGATACAATCCTGTGTTGTTACGGATTACGGATTAAATAAGTAGCAATTTCAACTAATTCACTTTTTGTGAGTTGTTGAGATGTTAAACAACGATGAGTATCACCATAGTCACCAAACCAAAGAAGGGAAGTATTTCCTTTTGGGGATTGATATGTCCAAAAATAACTAAGAACATTGTCGAGCTCTCCATCATTATCTTCATCAACAGTTTTGGTTAAAAGAATCCTCTCTCCTGGATTTCCAAACCCTCCTAACTCAAAAGGTCCCTCAATCAAATCAAACAAATTTCCTTCAGTAGTTTTATATGTCGTTATCAAACCTCCAGTATCTACAGATCCGGAATTACTTTTTAGTTCTATTGGGGGATTAAAAAACTCCAGATAATTTTGGGGCACGGTATTTTCTGTGTCGTTTAATATGTTGTATTTTGATCCTTGCTTTGTTTGTGTATTGTTATTATCCCCTGGTTTTGGGAAATTACTGGTATCAACGGTTGTCAGAATTGTTCCGTCTGTTTGTTGTGTTGTAGTATTATAGTCAACTATATTTTGTGGGATTGCGCCCACTCCATCCAATGGCAATACATTATTATCACTATTTCCGCTAACTGTGATAACCTGTTCTTCATTTTTTTTTCCCGCTAGAACAAAAACTCCTGCAATAATTAGAGCTCCCCCAGCAAGAAAAAGCGGTATCACTATTTTTTTGTTCAGAAATTTATCCATATTTTTATATTAAGATTATTATACTACAATACTATAATAATAATACAATTTAACTTTAATTTTTCAAATACCAGTTTATTTGCTATCGCTGATAACTTGGTATTTGAGTTTTGGTTAAAAATTAAAAAAACTAAAAACTCGCAAAATAACGTTAGCTTTGCGTTAAAAAAATATTGTTGTATAATGAAAATGTAATGAATGAACAAGAATATACAACAATAAAATCATCCCCCACAAAAATTATTATTGTTTCTTTGATAGCTCTTGGAATAATAGGCATGTCATTTGCGGTGTCTCAAGAGTATTTTAGTAATTGGCGTGAAAACCCTAAAGGACAAGAAAACCAAGAAGGAATTACCGCTTCTACTTCGCCCCAAATACAAAATTCTTCGGCAAAAAAACCAGGGGATGCCGATGGGGACGGATTATATGATTGGGAAGAAATTTTATGGCAAACTGATGTGATAAATCCAGACACCGATGGAGACGGAGTAACTGATGGCGATGAAGTAAAACAAAACCGCAACCCTCTTCTTGCCGGACCAAACGATATTATATATGATAATTCAGGTCTTATTTTGCCCGGGTCATCAGATGAAGAAATGTCTGATGTAAAAAAAGAATTTTATTCCGATTTCTTAAAACAACGAGGCGAAGAAATTAAAGAAGCAACTCTTCAATCATTACTTAAAGATTTCAATGGAGAAGAATTTGCTAAGGAAAAAAAATATTCATTATCTGATTTGAAAACCTCATCTCAAAATGATGAAAAATTTTTACGCGCGTATGGCAATGCTATGGGATCTGTATTTGCGAGATATGCAAACACACAAGATTATCCCTATGATGAAGTAGAAATTTTCAGAGAAGCGCTAGAAGAAGGAAATTTTTCAGGATTACCTAAACTAGAATTTGTTTCTGTTGTGTATCAAAATATTGTTACTGACCTGCTTGCGATTACTGCGCCTATGAGCGCCGCAGAAAACCATTTGGCTCTTGTCAACGGTTATTTTATGCTTTCAAAAACAACCGACGCAATGCGTTTTTTACTGCAAGACCCTCTACGAAGCGGACTTGCATATGAAACTTATGTAGGACAAACCGCGATAAACCAAGCAAGTTTTTTCAATATGGTTATATATTTTCAAAATAAAAAAATTATCTTTGAAAAAGAAGAAGCAGGGTGGTTGTTTAATATGTCTGCTGAATAAAATCTCATAAGAAAACAGAAAAAATTTATCGCTAAACTTTTTTGATGTCCGTGTTAACTTTTTTTCATGTCATGCGAATTTTTTGTCATCCCGCGCGAGTCTCTTGTCATCATGTGCTCTGACACGGGATCCAGAAATCGTATTATGCTTTTAGATTCCGTTTTTCAACGGAATGATAAAGGAGAAAACGAATTAGTTTTGTAACGAGATTTTCATATTTTAAGTAGAAACTAATTAAAGGATAGGTCTAATAACAAAGAACCAAAAAATATTTAAACTTATAAACAAAAATCGGGCGGTGCAGTTCAAGGTTGAATGTAGGGTTATTAATTTGACATTTTTTGAGAAAGTGGTATAGTGGAGACAGGTTGAATAGAAAGTTCTTCAAAAAAATTTTTTTAAAGGAGGTGCAACCCAATGGTTAAAAAAGGGATTGCAATTTTTTTTCTTTTCTGCTTCTGTTTCTCCATGCTACTTCCGTCGCAAGGACGGAGTGAGGCTCGTCAAATGATGAGAGGAGAGGGCGGAATCCTCAAGCCTCTTATTGTTGTTGATGGGTATCTCCGCATTGGCGGAGACCCATACTGGTTAAATAGACCAGTAAAACGGGGTGAAAAAGTGATGAAACTTAAAGAGGATCTTCTCTGTACCAATGAGGGTGCCACTGCGTTTTGGCGGGGTACTCTCAAAAAAGGGGAGGAGGTTGTTGTCCGTAAAACGGATAACACCATCGTGTGGATCCGCTATTGTGGTAATCCGATGGGGGAAAGAATTAGACTCATCATTGAGTCACCCCCCCGGGTTATCGTTGAAAAAAAGGTCTTTGTCGACAGGCCGGTCGTAAAGAAAGTTTTTATTGACAGACCTGTCGAGAAAAAGGTCTTTGTCAAGGAAAAGATCTTCGTTGACAGACCTGTTGAAAAAAAGGTCTTTGTCGACAGGCCGGTCGTAAAGAAAGTTTTTATTGATAGACCTGTCGAGAAAAAGGTCTTTGTCAAAAAGAAGATTTTCATCGACCGACTAGTGGTCTCTGCCCCTACTTGGCTCATTGGAGTTGGTACGAACTTCTCCGACTGGAGCTTGGGTCTGAGTATCGGCACCAATCATGGAGGAGCCGGAGGAGCTCTTGCCGCGGCTATGTGCGGTGGGGATCAGGGTCCTTTCTCCTTGTCTTTGGGTGCTGGTATGACCCAATACTTAGGCAGGGGTGTTCATCTAGGAGTTGGAGGAGGACCCTACCTCATCCTAGGGGGTGAACCTGAATCCTCTGAGTCCGAGAACTTTGGGTTCGGGGGTGGTCTAGTTTTTTCTTGGGGTGGTAATACTACCCCGGTTGAAAAAACTAGCTTTGGCCCGGGCATAGGAATCGCCTGGCATCCGGGGTATAAGAAGCCCTCAGACCCATCACCCCCTGGTCCAGACCCAGACCCCCACCCAGAGGAGCCTCCTCTGGGCGATCCCGAGCCAGATCTCCATCCAGATCCGCCCGCTCTGTCCTCTGCATTGTAGGGGGACAACAGCAAGGAGTTAGCAATAAAGAATAAAGATAACTTTATACTAACTCCTTGCTCCACACTTTTTTAATTCAATTCAATTTTTATATTAAGTAAGGAGTTCATTTTATTATTTCATAAACAAAAAAGGAAAAAAGTTGATCCCGTTAAATCTTACAAAAGCAATTTAAGGGTTGACAAAAAAGACAATAAGTTGTAGGACTAAATTATATAAAGTAATAACAAAAAACATGTATAATCAAGCAAAAAAAGCAATAAAAAAAGCGGGTATAGGACTTATTTTAATAGGGTTTTTTATGTTTCCGTCTTTTGTTTTGGCAGCAACAGTCGACCTCGACTCTTTGAGCAATGAGAATGTTAAATTATTACAAGTAGGAAATTATACACAAGGAATAAATTGGCAAAATAACTCTGTAAACGCGAACCCAGGTGACATTGTTTCATTTCTCGTTCATTATCATAA
>JAHIYV010000069.1 GCA_018814635.1 Patescibacteria group bacterium
ATTTGTATTTCAACTATTTCACCGTCTCCCGTAAACACGGTTGAATGAATACTTTGATATCCGTTTGGTTTTGGGATTGCGATATAATCTTTTATTCTCCCCGGCAACGGTTTCCATGCGCTGTGTACAATTCCAAGAATTTGATAGCAATCTTCAATTGTTGGAACCGTGACACGAAATGCCACAATATCATATATTTTATCAATATCCATCTCATATCTTAATAGTTTATTATATAAACTATACATACCTTTTATTCGGTAACTTGTTTTAATATCTTTAATGCCAGATTCGGTAAGTTTGTTCTGAAGAGCTAAATAAAATTTTTGAACATGTTGCGATAAACCTTTGTTTTTTTGTTGAAAAAGCTTACGCGCAGTTTGGTATTTCTGTGGATAAATATAAGGAAAAGCATAGTCTTCCATTTCTTGTTTTAATCTTCCCATTCCAAGTCTGTCCGCCAGCGGTACAAAAATTTCTAAAGTTTCCAGCGCAATTCGTTCTCGTTTTTCTTTTTCAGGATGACCACCAAGTGTTTTAATATTATGCAAACGGTCTGCTAATTTAATTATTAAAACACGAACATCATGAGAAGTAGCAATAAATAATTTACGCAGACTTTCTACATGGCGCTTTGTCCCACGATATTTAAGTGTGCCGAGCTTTGTTACTCCATCAACTAAAAATAAAATTTCTTCCCCAAATTCTTTTTTTAATGTTTCTTCATTTACATCACCATCTTCTAATACATCATGTAAAAATCCCGCAGTAACAGAACAGCTATCAACGCCAAAAAGAGCTAGATTTTTTGCAGTTTCAAATGCATGCGTAAAATAAGGCTCACCCGTAAATCGTTTCGTTCCCTCATGAGCTTTTTTCGCAAATGTGTATGCTTTTGTAATAAGAACAATGTCTTCTTTAGATGGATTATGCAACAACTCTATAATTTTATTAACATCAGTCATTTTTTCATTATGACACAAAGAAAATAAAAGCAAAGCTATGCATTTGTTTTTTTGTCATTTCATGCTATCTTCCCCATTTTGTCATTCCGTTGAAAAATGGAATCCAGGAGTATAGTTACGATTTCTGGACCAGGAGCGCGGAATGATAGGAAAATTTCGCACGGAATGACAAGAAAATTTCGCGTGGGATGACAAAATACTATTTTGGTAAGTTGCGCACTTGGAGGTTGAACCTCCAAGTTGGTAAATTCAAGTTTTTTAAATATGTTGGCAGGTATCCGACACCTGCTTTTATATCCGCGCTCTCTTAGTGTTAGTTTGTTGTTGGATGCTAGGGTGTTATAATGAATTTATATGAAATTTATATCTTGGAATGTTAATGGGTTGCGGGCAATTTATAAAAAAAGGTGTTGGTATCCTTTTATAAAGCTTAATGCTGATGTATTTTGTTTACAAGAAACAAAAGCGCGCCCCGAACAACTACCAGAAGAAGTGCGAAATCTTTCAGGGTACCACTCTTTTTTTGCTTCGTCTGTTATAAAAAAGGGGTACAGTGGGGTTGCTGTATATTCAAAAGAAAAACCGCTGGATGTAAAATATGGGTTTAGTATAAAAAAATTTGATGATGAAGGGCGATTACTTGAAGTGCATTTTAAGGATTTTGTGCTTCTCAATATTTACTTTCCAAATGGAGGAGTAGATCCAAATCGTCTAAAATATAAACTTGATTTTTATGACACATTTCTTAATCATATTGAAAAATTGCGCAAAAAAGGCAAAAAAATTATATTTTGTGGTGATATAAATACTGCGCACGAAGAAATAGATTTAGCGCGCCCAAAATCCAATGAAAAACACACAGGCTTTTTGCTGGAGGAGCGTGCGTGGATAGATGAGGTAATTAATCATGGCTATGTGGATACTTTTCGTTATTTTTACCCACATAAAACGGGGACATATTCGTATTGGGATATGAAAACCAGTGCGCGAGATCGTAATGTAGGGTGGCGATTGGATTATTTTTTTGTTTCAAGTAATTTATTGCCTCAAGTAAAAAAAGCAACAATTCTTTCGAGTATCTATGGTTCAGACCATTGTCCTATAATGCTTGAAATTTAAAGAAGCATGAGTCTTAGAGCCTGTTTAAAAACTTCATTTCGGCTAAAAATTCCCACCCAGCACCTTTTTTGTAACACAAAGAAGGTGCTGGGTGGGAATTTCGCTTCGAAAGCAAGTTCTTAAACAGGCTCTAAGATTACAAAATAAAATATTCTTCTTTGTTGTTTTTTGCAAAAAGAGTGTAATCTTGCAGATTAACCAGAATAGTATTCTCCTTTACATAGCGCTCTTTTAATACCCTCTTAATAATTTCAGCTTTTATTAGTGGTCCATCTTTTTGTAAGATATTTTTAATAACATCTCTAACTGTTCCTTTTTTATAACCCCATTCTTTCAATGCATAAAGCCCTCTTCCAACAAGAACAAACCGTTTGTCCTTTATAAGTTCATTGTGGCAAGTTGCCAAATGCGCTTTTTTGTTAAACGTCTTTGTAATTGCCTCTGCAACTTCCACAAAATGCATTGGAGAACCATGTTTTCGAATAACCCAAAAAATATAATCTTTAATTCCTCTAACATTAATATGAGGTGAATTAGCAAAACCCCACTCACCAAGTAAATTTTTATCAATTACCTTGGAAAGACCAAGCCACCGTTTTATTATTTCTTCATTTTTATACTGCTCGGCAAGGTCTTGTAAATAACTCAAAAAATTTGCAATAATTTCACTTTCAGACAGCAATTCATCTGGAGAAAGTTTTTGAGAAAGAGTTTTCAAAGAACCACGAACTTTTTCTGCAATATCATCATCTACACTCCAGTGGTGTTTAAACTCTTTATCTTCTTTTTGTTTTCTAAATTCATCACCAAGAACCAAAAGAAAAGTAACATTATTTTGTGTTTTAGGATCTTTAGATACATGATTCAAAAGATCTTCTTCGGACACAACCCCCCCAAGAGCTTTGATCACACGCGCCAAATCATCAAAAATACCCTTTTCTTTTTGAAAAACGGCTGATTTTTTAATGGCATTTAACCCACAATTTTCAATCTGACGCACACGCTCACGAGTGATATTATAATTACCGCCAATAGCTTCAAGTGTCATTTTCTTTTGTCCTTCTAACCCGAAACGGTTAATAATAATAAAACGCGGGCGATTTTGTAATACCGCAAGAAATTTTTTAGTAACTTGTTTGGGTTTAAATACGATAGTAGGAGTTAGATTCATTTTCTATAATTAGTTAATGTTAGTAAAAAACTATAAAAATATTTTATCACTACTTTGCCACTTAGTCAAGTATTCGTCCGTAATTTTTTGCACATTATTGGAAAATACTATATAGTTACCAATTATGGAAAGTTTGGTTATAAGTACTGATGTTTTGTTGTATATACTTATTGGGAGTATTGTTATACTTATAATATGGATTATACATTTGGAGTATAAACTCAAACATTTTTTGGGGGGTAAAAGTGCAAAAACATTAGAAGATACTTTGCTATTTGTCAAAGAACAATTAAACAAGCAAGTGATTGTAAACCAAAAAACCGTTAGTGAACTAAATCATGTCAACGCTCAACTAAAAACAAGCATTCGCGGGGTTGGTATGATTAGATTTAATCCTTTTAAGGGTACGGGCGTGGGTGGCAATCAAAGTTTTGCGTTAGCTTTTCTTGATAATAATCAAAATGGGATTATACTTTCAAGTCTTTATGGCAGAGACCGTTTTAGCGCATTTGCAAAACCAATTACACAGGGGACATCGACATTTGAACTCACAAAAGAAGAATCACAGGCACTTCTCAAGGCGCAAGAAACCCTTACAAGCAGTGTCTAAAACTGCTAACACAATTAAATAAAACGATATGATAAATGCAAAAAAAAGCAATATAATTGAACGCCCACCGGTTGTCGCTATTATGGGGCATATAGATCATGGTAAATCAACTTTATTAGATTTTATTCGTACAAGTAATATTGTTGAAAAAGAAGCTGGTGGTATAACTCAACATACATCTGCCTATGTGGTCTCCTACACAACAAAAGAAAAAAAAACTAAGTGGATAACTTTTTTAGATACTCCAGGCCACGCGGCGTTTTCTAAAATGCGAACACGCGGAGCAAATGTCGCTGATATTGCCATTTTGGTAGTTTCCGCTGAAGATGGTGTAAAACCTCAAACCATTGAAGCATTGGATTCTATTAAAATAGCGGATATTCCATATATCATCGCAATCAACAAAATAGACAAACCCGGCGCCGATATAAACAAAACAAAAAGTTCTCTTCTTGAACACGAAATATATATTGAAGGTTCTGGTGGCAACATCTCGTGTGTTGAAATTTCCGCAAAAACCGGCGAGGGTATTCCAAACTTACTAGAAATATTACTACTTACTGCTGAAATGGACGAATTAACAGGAGACACCGAGAAAAATGCTGAGGGCGTGGTGATTGAAGCAAATGTTGATTCTCAAAAAGGTATTTCGGCGGTTCTTGTTATAAAAGAAGGATCTCTAAAAAAAGGAATGTTTGTGGCATCTGGAAATGTTTTTGTCCCTGTTAGAATTTGTGAGGATTTTTTAGGTAAAATTATAAATGAAGCAACTTTTTCATCTCCTATTACGCTGAGTGGCTGGAATAAAATACCCGAGGTTGGCGAAGTTTTCAAATCTTTTGAGACACGGAAAGAAGCTGAAGAATATACTCTTCAGTATGAGCAGGAAAAACAAAAGAGAGCAAAAGATGTTGCCGGCAAAGTCGTGAAAACAGAAATCACCAACAAAACAGAAGAGGCAGAAGAAGTAGAAAAGTTTTGTATTCCAATTCTCGTAAAAGCTGATGTGTCTGGGACCCTGGACGCAGTTTTGAAAGAAATTTCAAAAATTGATCTACCTAATACTATTTTGCAAGTAATTTATACAGGCGTGGGAACAATTACTGAAAATGATGTAAAACACGCAATTGGCTCAAAAGATGTTATTGTATTGGGTTTTAATATAAATATTGACCCTCAAGCTAATATGGTGGCAGAACAATGTGGTGTGCATATTAAGACATTTGATATTATTTACAAAATGACTGAGTGGTTAGAACAAGAAGCGCTACTTAAAACACCTAAAATTGAAGTAGAAAAAATGACAGGAAGATTGAAAATTCTTAGGTTATTTAGCAAAAAAGGAACTTGTCAAATTATTGGCGGAAAAGTTCTTGAAGGCAGTATTACAATGGGAGCCACCGTTCGTATATTACGCAGAGATAATTTAATTAGTGCAGGTAAAATACTTGAATTACAAACGCAAAAAAATAAAACCAGTGAAGTAAAAGAAGGCGAGGAACTGGGTGCAAAAATAGAATCAAAAATAGACCTTGCTGTGGATGATACTCTTGAATCGTTTATAATGACAGCTCAATAACTATCTATGTCTTTAAGGCAAGAAAAATTAGGAGAACTCTTGCGACAATGTTCTGCGCGATTTTTTGCAATAGAATCAAACAGGTCGTCGTTAATAACAATTACTCGCTGTGTAGTTTCGCCAGACTCAAAACAAGTGACGGTTTTAATTACAGTTTTACCTGAAAACCGAGCGCATACCGCTCTTGATTTTGCAAAAAGAAAACGCAAAGACTTACGTGAATATATTAAAAAACATTTACGGTTGAAACGACTCCCTTTCCTAGATATTGAGATTGACGGCGGTGAATTAAACAGACAAAAAATTGACGAATTACTTAATAAACCATAAAATAATAAAGGAAGTCAAAATTATTCTATATCAAAAGTTCACTAAAGCTCTGTAGCAAAATAACATGCCCGAGTGGCGGAATTGGTATACGCGCACGACTTAAAATCGTGTCTCGAAAGGGATGTGGGTTCGACTCCCACCTCGGGCACCAGAACAAATGATGTCGCACGCTCGGCGTGCGTGGTGAAGCGAAAATGAATCGTACGCTCGGAGAAAGCCCCACGCGCTGGCGTACTCGCCAGCGCGTGGGGCTTCTTCATTCGTTCAATTTCCGCTCGAAAAAGGTTCGCGCAAAGTGTATAATTACTGCACCATATAGGAAAAGTCAAAGGGTTTTGGTTCGCCTCGCGTGTTTACAATTTGGTTTGTAATTTTCTCTGTAGTATTGTATTCTAAAGTAGCTTGAAGTATTTCGTTGTCTGTGACAATAAAGAAGAAATTTTTCTATACACGAAAATTCGGACAGGCGGCGGAGCCGCGTCGAACACGAAAATTTAGGTAGGCGGCAGAGCCGTGTCGCTCAAAACCTCAAAAGAACCTGAAAACAAATCGGCTTGAACCATATTTTAATTTTGGGGGAAGAAAATTTTTTAATCATAAAGTCAAAAATAATTTCAAAATCATGGTCAATCAACAACTGCTTGATTTTATCAAGCAACAATTACAACAAGGTATAAGTAAAGAGCAAATTGAAGGTTCTCTTAAAAGGTAAGATTGTTTTTGCGCCAACTAAGGGCAAAAAGGCGACATTTATTTTTATAGGTATTCTTGGAACCTTACTTGTTCCAATAATGCTTTTCTCAACTATTTTTTTCTTTAGCCTAGGTTCAGCAAGAGAAAAAATGCGCGACGCAAGATGAGTTACCGATATGGTACAAATTCAAACACAACTTAAAGAATATTATGATAAGAACAATATCTACCCAGACTCATTAAATAAATTAGAGTCAAAATTACCGAGTATTTTCGTTGATCCATCCACAAATCAACCTTATTTCTTTCCAGACCCTAACTAAAATTTTGTTGAAAAACATTAAATTCGTATTCTTGCGCTAGGTTATAATTAGGAATCCGTTTTGTGTTAGTAATATCAATACCAAATATTTTAACAATATTATTGTGAGTTAAATCATCTATCATATTTTCACTCATACTTTTTTCTTTTAATAAATTTAAGAAATGTGGATAATAATATAAAGAAGGAATTCCAGAAGCAAATAATTTTTTTATCTTTTCTGTCTAAAATGGCTGACATGCGTCTTGTCCAAGATAAGGATTAACAGTTACAGCGTCAGCCTTTAAGACATCAAAAACTTCAGTAGCATATTTTTCAGATGTATTCCCAATATCGTTTCGTTTAGCATCAAGAACTACCGGAATATCAGGATATTTTTTATGAATATAATGAATAGTATCTCTAAGCGCTGTAATCCCATCAACATATTTCGCGCCATAAAAAGCATATTGAGGCTTAAAAGCGCAAACAAACTCCGCGGTTGTGTCAATAATCGCTTTGTTAAATTCCATAATACTATCATAAACACCATTGAGTTCTGAAATTATTTTCCAGATTCATGCAATTTTTCGCCGTTAATTTCGTAGAGACGAGGCACTGCCTCGTCTCCCATCTTTAGGCACTGCCTCGTCTCTACAAATTAAATTATAAAAAAAAGGAGCATTTTGGTAGTTGATAATTTTGTTCAACATTCTAAAATGCCC